>NZ_LGQU01000048.1:0-96735 GCF_003115935.1 Azospirillum sp. TSH20 | reverse complement strand
GCACCTTCGTGATCGCCGCCGTCAGCGACGTCTTGCCGTGGTCGACGTGGCCGATCGTGCCAACGTTGCAGTGCGGCTTGTTCCGCTCAAACTTTGCCTTCGCCATCGCTTTGGTCTTTCGTTCCCGACGTTCCGGACGCACACAATGGCCCGGCCGAGATCCGTTTTCCGTGGCGCACGCGGGATTGGAGCGGGTGAGGGGAATCGAACCCCCGTCGTAAGCTTGGAAGGCTTCTGCTCTACCATTGAGCTACACCCGCCTAAGCATCCCGCCGGCGCGACCGTCCGGGGCAAACGCGATCACGGACAAGCCGTGGAAAGTAGTGGTGGAAGGGGCTGGATTCGAACCAGCGTACGCTAACGCGGGCAGATTTACAGTCTGCTGCCTTTAACCACTCGGCCACCCTTCCAGTCCGCGGCTTGGCAGTGCCCGCCGCGGAGTTCGGCAATATGCGAATTTTTCAGACCTTGTCAACACGGGTTAAGCGGTTCACACCAGAAAAAATTCGGCTGCAGTCCGCTGCGGCCCCCTCCCCTTCTTCGTGGGTATCATGACGCGCTCCAGACATCCCGGCTCCGGCCCCGCTTCCAGCCGTTCTTCCGACCGCAACGCCGAGCGGTCCGGCGCCAAGGCGCAGCACGGGTCATCGCCGCGGCAGGACCAGGCGGACGACTCCGGGCGGGCCGGCCGTCGGCCGGCGAAGGGTGGCCGTCCGCCGGCCGCGCGCGGCGTTCTTCTCTATGGCCTGCACCCGGTCGCCGCCGCCTGGACGAATCCGGAGCGGCGCATCCACCGGCTGCTGGCGACCGACTCGGGCCGGGCCGCGCTGGAACCGGCTTTCGCGGCGGCGCGCGCGTTGGGGCTGCAACGGCCGGAGGCCTCGCCGGTCGACCGCATGGAACTTGAGCGGATGCTGCCGCCGGGCGCCGTCCACCAGGGCATTGTCGTCGACGCCTCTCCCCTGCCGGAACTGGGCATCGAGGATTTGTGCAACGAGTTGGAGTCCGAGAAGTCGGCGGTCATCGTTGCGCTCGACCAGGTGACCGATCCGCACAATGTCGGTGCCATCCTGCGATCCGCCGCCGCCTTCGGCGCCCGCGCCGTGGTGGTGACCGAACGCCATGCGCCGGAAACCACCGGCGTGTTGGCGAAGAGTGCATCGGGCGCGTTGGAAGTGGTGCCGCTGATTCGCGTCACCAACCTCGCCCGCGCGCTGACCGACCTGCAGCAGAACGGCTTCTGGTCGGTCGGGCTCGCCGAATCGGGACAATCGACTTTGGCCAAGCTGGATCTGACGGGCAAGACCGTGCTGGTCATGGGGGCGGAGGGCAGCGGGTTGCGCCGGCTGACGATGGAGCGCTGCGACGCCATCGCCCGCCTTCCGACCGGCGGCCCGGTGGGCAGTCTCAACGTTTCCAATGCCGCGGCGGTGGCTCTGTACGAGGTCGCCCGCCTGCGCGAGTGACCACGAAGTGGATCCGGTGCGGCCAAGTGCTTGTTTGCACGGAAAAGGGACGCTAAGGTGTGCCTCCGCCAAGCGATGGGCGCGCCGGATTAGCTCAGCTGGTAGAGCAGCTGATTTGTAATCAGAAGGTCACGGGTTCGATTCCTGTATCCGGCACCACCGCCCGCTGGGGATGTACGGGCAAGGCCATGGCCGCCCCGATGCCGCACTGGCGGTATTGTCACCACGGAACCCTTGGACGGCAGCACGGTTGGAGGAGGCATTGAAATGCCCCCTGACACCAGCTTGTGCGAAAGGCCGATCATGACCAAGCCCCAGCGCCCCGAGTCGGGCGGTAACACGCCCACCACTCCCAGCGCGGAGGCCCATCGGATGCGCGCGGACATCGACCGCGGGCTGACCGGCGACAAGGTTCCGGCCACCGATCCCGCCGCGGCCCCGCTCGGCACCGACGACGAGGCTGCCGGCACCACGCCGCCGCACGGCATGTCGCGCGATCCCATCGTCCCCAAAGACCAGCGCATCCCGCCGGGCCAGAAGAAGGGCGGCGACACGCTCGACACCTGACCGCCTGATTGCAAGACGTCCAAGACGGCAAAAAGCCCGGCCGGGGATCCCGGTCGGGCTTTTTATTGTCAGGCGTCCCGCCATCGACCCTCGGAAGCCTGGGCTCAGAAATAGCGCTCCGGCACCCGGACGACGTCGTCCGGCATCACCGAGGTGGTGATCGGAGCCTTGCGGATTTCCTTCTTGGGATCGGCGCCGCGGGTGATGAGGACGTAATCCTCCTTGGCACGGTAGGTGTAACCACCGGCCATCGCCACGGCCGACAGGGCGGTCATGCCGTTGACATACTGGTACTGGCCGGGGTTGCGCACCTCGCCCAGGATGAAGAAGGGCCGGTGGTTCAGCACCTCGACGCTGACCTTCGGGTCCTTCACATAGCCGGCCGAGAGGCGGGTGGTGATTTCCTTTTCAAGGTCGCGGGTGCTGCGGTCCTTGGCCGAGACTTCGCCGATCAGCGGCATGGCGACCTTGCCGGTGCCGTCCACGCGGAACTCGCCGGACAACTGTTCCTCACCGAACACGATGACGCGCAAGGCGTCGCCCGGGCCGAGATGGTACTCGCCGATCTGACCGGCGCTGGCGGTCTCCATCGGCGCGTCGTTGCCGGCACAGCCGACCATGGCAACGGCGAGCGCGGCCAACCCGATCCCCTGGCCCAGCGCACGGAACATATGACGTCGATTCATCCCTAAACCCTTTCCCTGGCTGGTGGATGCCTGCCGCAGCGCCGGTCCGGTCCTGATCACCGGTCCGGTTGGCCCGGATGGATGGAACGGCTCCTTGGAACCACCCATCCGCCGGCCGCCTTGCAGCGGCGTCCTTTGGTCACGCACCTGAATTCGGGTGGAGACTAGCAACTCGCAAGCGCTTGGGAAAAAGTGGAGAGGAATTACCGCCTTCGGATCCCCCCAATACATCGCTGCCCGCTACAAAATCAGGCATAAGAAAAGGGCGCCCGTCATAGGACGGACGCCCTGCCCTGTTCAGCAAAACCTTTAGGACCTTCGGCCGGGACTTTCCCGGACGGACGATCCGGATTCGGCGGATTACAGCCAGGATTACATCTGAGCGCCGAGTCGCAGGTAGATCAGGTTGTCGCTGTACTCGGCCGCACTCAGGTTGGAGTTGCGTTTTTCATAGGTGTAGCCGCTGGTCAGATACAGGTAGCGGTTCATCTGATAGGTGCCGCCGATGCCGGCCGTATAGACCTTGTCGTTGCGGTCGTTGCCGTTGAAGTCATCCTGGCGGTACTGCAGCCGGGCGTTCAGCACCAGGGAGCGCAGCAGCTCGTGATCGACGCCCAGGGCGAACAGGGTGCGGGTGTAGCTGGAGGCGGTGCCGAAGCCCGGGCTCGACGAGGTCTCGCGCACCTGGCGGCTGGCGGTGGCGCTGATGCCGGTCAGCTGGGTGACCGCCCAGTTCAGGCGCCCGCCGAAGGACAGGCCGCCGAAGTCCTCCAACCGCGAATCCTTGTAGTTGCGGACGAGATAGCCGGCGAAGACCTCGCCAGTGATCAGGCCGGTCAGTTCCGTGGCGAGGCCGCCAACCACCTCATATCCGTCGGAGTCGCGATCAAAGCCGGAGAAGTCGCGGTCATTCTTGTGGCGGGTCCAGGAATAGGTGCCCTGGACGAAGGCCTCATAGCCCTCGATGAACTCGTAGCCGACGCGGCCGACCGTGGCATATTCCCAGCGATCGCGGTCGCCCTGGGGGGCGACGCCACCACCGATTACCCCGACGTCATCGTACGAAATGTACTGGGCAGAACCGGACAGACGGGCGCGCAGACGGTTGAAACGCTGGGAATAACCGGCCTCGCCGCCGCTGGTGCGGTAGGTCACCGGTTCCGTATAACCCTGCAGGCTGTTGATGTCGCCGCGTCCCTCGTGGTTGCGGCGGTGGAACAGCCGGGCGTCCAGCGCGCCACCCTTGTTCACGTCGTAACGCCCGTCGGCCTGCAGGGCATAGTCCGTGTAGTTTTCGCCGGAATGGTCGCTGTAGCGGCCGGTATCGGCGGAGGCGGAGAAGTTCAGCGCATGGGCCGCGAAATCGGACTTGATGTCGACCCGCGGGCGGACGGTCCAGATGACGTCGTCCTCGTGGTTGTCGCGGGTGGCGTAGACGTTGGTTTCATAGGTGGCGCCGGCTTCCACCCGCGGCAGGAACAGGAAGGAGCCGGCGCGGACGCCAAGCTGCTCCAGCTCCGGCCGGCGGCGCTCCAGCACGGTTTCGCCACGCTGCAGGTCGTCCTGGGCGGCGGCGGGAAGCGACGTCAGCCCGGTCGAGGCGAGAGCGAGGGCGAGGAGGGAAAGGGTGCTGGTTTTCATGGAGTCACCGCGCTTGGCTGGGTTCGGTCGGCTCTGGGTTCGGTCGGCCCATCGGGCCGGGGGCCGGCCCCTTGGTGGGACACGTCCGGGCGCCGCCTTCCGGCGGGAACCGATGCGGACGCATCCTCGGCAAAGACACAACAAACCGTGCTCCTTCCGCAACAGTGAAGCCCGGCCGCCGCCGCTTTTGCCGGGTCCTGTGGTGTGGCCGCAACAAAGGGCCGGCAATGGGACAAGACCGGCGGTGGCAATGATTCGCTTGATTCCAGCCTCTTTTTCAAATGGTCGTAAGATGAAGGTCATAGCCAGCGGCCGGCAGAACTGGCGAAGCTCCCCCGTCCCTGCCCTGCCCCGACTTGGAACCGTCCGCCCAGCACCGGGTTGTTCATGACGATTCCTGACCTGGAAAGGTGCCGTATGACACGCCGACTCGACACGCCGCCGTCACCGCCCTCGACCAAGCGCCCGCCCGACGCCACCACCCCACCCTACACGCCGGGCGGGGTGACGCCCCCCGATGGAGAGGGTCCGGCAAGTCCTGCCGAGAAGACCGCTCCGCCCGACAGCTATCCGCCCAAGCGGAAACCCTGACGAAGAAAAGGCGGTGAGAAGCGGCGGCGACCGAAGCGTATCATAGCGGCGGCGTCATGAATCGGCGATCGGGTTCACCCGAATTGCGGCAGAAGCAGCGCTTGCCTTGTTTTCGAACTTGCGCCGCTTCTTTTGTTGCGCCGACGATCACGTTCGCATTCCTGTGGCTCTATGACGCATCTGCGAAGGTTGCACTGCGGCCATTGCGTTTTCTACCCTTTCCATGAGGAACGCATAATGGATGCAACAGGTGGCAACAGGCGGCAAACGCCGGGCCACCGCTGCCCACGCAGCCGGGAGCGGCGGTCCGTGCCCGCCCCAGCCTTCGCCCCGGACCGAAGGCGGGCGCGAACCACGGGCCCGTTGCCATGGACGACTTCGGACGACTGCCTCCCGACGACTACCAGTTGGCCGGCCAGGTTCACCACCGCCTCCGCCGCGCCCATCAGCGCTCGTCGGCGATCTTCATCGACCTGATCGGCGATTCGCTGCTGACCCCGACCCAATGGGCGGCCCTGGCCACCCTGTATGCCGAGGGTCCGCTGTCGCAGAACCAGCTCGGCCGGTTGACCTACATGGATCCGGCGACCACGCAGGGCGTGATCCTGCGGCTGGTGGAGCGCAATCTGGTCGAACGCCAGCCCGACCCGCAGGACCGCCGCCGCACCAGCGTCCGGCTGACGCGGATCGGGCAGGCGCTGGTCGTCGACCTGACGGCGAACGCCGCCGCCGCCCACGAACGCACGCTGGAACCGCTGTCGGAAGAAGAGCGGGTGCAGTTCATGGCCCTGCTGGCCCGCCTGATGTAGGCGGCATTGCCTGACGGTTTGGGAAAGGCCGAACGGGAAGACCCCGATCAGGCGGTGACTTTTGCGCGGGGTTTGCTATGAACGCGGTGTGTTGCGTCGCACCGCGACCCGGACACGCCGCTGGTCTCTCACGAACCGGGGTCCCCGCAGGATGAAGCACCGCCACCCGAACGCCTCGCCGACGGCGAAGTCCCTTCTTTCCGCCGCTTTGTTCGCCGCGATCTCTGTCGCCGCGCTCGCCACCGGTCCCGCCGCGGCCCAATCTGCGAAGGAGCCGGTGAAGTTCAGCGGCGCGCCGGTGCGGGTGGGCGAGATCAACAGCTACACCGGCCTGCCTGCCTTCACCATCCCCTACCGCCAGGGCTGGCAACTGGCGCTGGAGGAGATCAACGCCCAGGGCGGCGTGATCGGCTGCTGCGAGCTGCAGGTCGTCTCGCGCGACGATGCCGGCAAGCCCGACGACGCGGTGCGCGTCGCGCAGGAGTTGGTGACGAACGAGGCGGTGGACGTGCTGGCCGGCACCTATTTCTCCCACATCGGTCTGGCCGTCGCCGATTTCGCCGCACGCAACAAGGTACCGTTCGTCGCGGCGGAGCCGCTGACCGATGCCATCACCTGGGCCAAGGGCAACCGCTACACCTTCCGCCTGCGCCCCAGCACCTACATGCAGGCGGCCATGCTGGTGGAGGAGGCGGCAAAGCTGCCGGCCAAGCGCTGGGCAACCGTCGCCCCCAACTACGAATACGGCCAGTCGGCGGTGGCGTGGTTCAAGCAGCTGCTGAAGGAAAAGCGCCCGGACGTGGAGTTCGTGGCCGAACAGTGGCCGGCCCAGGGCAAGCTGGAGGCAGGCCCGACCGTCCAGGCGCTGGCCGCCGCCAAGCCCGACGCGATCTTCAACGTCACCTTCGGCGCCGATCTGGCCAAATTCGTGCGCGAGGGCGAGGGTCGCGGCCTGTTCCGCAACCGCAAGGTCGTCAGCCTGCTGACCGGCGAACCGGAATATCTGGAGCCGATGAAGGACGAGGCGCCGGAAGGCTGGATCGTCACCGGCTATCCCTGGGACCAGATCGACACGCCCGCCCACAAGGCCTTCGTCGCCGCCTACACCGCGCGCTTCAAGGAATCGCCCAAGGCGGGTTCCATCGTCGGCTACATCACCATGAAGGCGGTCGCCGCCGCGATCACCAAGGCCAAATCGGCCAATTCGGAGCCGATCGTCGATGCGCTGGCCGGCCTGACCATCGACAGCCCGGTCGGCCCGATCACCTTCCGCGCCTCCGACCATCAGGCGACCATGGGTGCCTATGTCGGCACGACGACGGTGAAGGACGGCCGCGGCACCATGAAGGACTGGCACTATGCCGACGGCGCCAACTACCTGCCGCCCGACGACGAGGCGCGCAAGCTGCGGCCGGCGGAGTAAGGCGCCAGCTTCGATTGCCCCCACCTAACCTCCCCCGCTCTCGGTCGACCGGAGGTCGATCCGATAAGGGGGAGGGACTGCCGCCGAACGTCGACAAAGCTCCTATCCCCTCCCCCACCCAGCTCTCGCACAGCAGGCGGACCATAGGTCCGCTGAGAGCGGGGGAGGGTTAGGGTGGGGGCAAGAGTCCGCATAAAGTAACCCCCGCCCCATGTCCTTCCTCCTCGTCCAGGCCCTCAGCGGGCTCGCGACCGCGGCGACGTTGTTCCTGGTGTCGTCGGGGCTGACCATCGTGTTCGGCGTGACGCGGATCGTTAATTTCGCGCACGGCTCCTTCTATATGGTCGGTGCCTATGCCGGCTGGTCGCTGATCGAGCGGTTCGGCGGCACGCCGGCCGGCTTCTGGGGGTCGGTCGCCGCCGCGGCGCTGGCGATGGGTGTTCTCGGCGCCGCCATGGAGATCGGGCTGCTGCGCCGGCTCTACCGCTCACCGGAGCTGTTCCAGCTTCTCGGCACCTTCGGCATCGTGCTGGTGGTGCAGGACCTGACCGCCTGGGCCTGGGGGCCGGAGGATCTGCTGGGCCGCCGGGCGCCGGGCTTGAAGGGCTCCATCGACATTCTCGACCAGCCCTTCCCGCTCTACGACCTCGTGCTGATCGGGCTCGGGCCGCTGGTGCTCGGGTTGTTGTGGCTGCTGTTCAACCGCACCCGCTGGGGCACGCTGGTGCGGGCGGCGACGCAGGACCGCGAGATGACCAGCGCGCTGGGCGTCGATCCGGCGCGGCTGTTCACCGGGGTGCTGTTCCTGGGTTGCGCGCTGGCCGGGCTGGGCGGCGCGCTGCAGGTCCCGCGTGAGGCGGTGACCCTGCAGATGGACATGGCCATCGTGGTGGAGGCCTTCGTCGTCGTCGTGGTCGGCGGCATGGGCAGCCTGAGCGGCGCCTTCCTCGCCTCGCTGCTGATCGGGCAGTTGCAGGCCTTCGGCATCCTGATCTTCCCGCAGATCACGCTGGTGATCGTCTTCCTGTTCATGGCGGTGGTGCTGGTGCTGCGCCCCCATGGCCTGCTCGGCCGGGCGGAGGAGGCGCCGCCGACGGCACCCTCCACTGTGACCGTGCCGCTGTCGGCCGGACGCCATGCCGGGGCTTGGGCGCTGGCCCTGCTGGCGGTCATGGCCGCGGCGCCGCTGGTCGCCGGCGATTATGCGCTGATCCTGTTGACCGAAGTGGTGATCCTCGCCCTATTCGCCGCCAGCCTGCATCTGCTGATCGGACTGGGCGGGCTGGTGTCGTTCGGCCATGCGGCATGGTTCGGGCTGGGCGCCTACGGATCGGCCCTGCTGGTCAAGCATCTGGACGCGCCGATGCCGCTGGCGCTGGCGGGCGCGCCGATTCTGGCCGGGCTGGGGGCGCTGGTGGCGGGCTGGTTCTGCGTGCGGCGGTCGGGGCTGTATTTCGCCATGCTGACCCTGGCCTTCGCGCAGATCGTCTGGTCGATCGCCTTCCAATGGTATGCGGTGACCGGCGGCGACAACGGCATCCTCGGCGTATGGCCGTCGGCCTGGGCGGCGGGCAAGGCGGCCTATTACTGGCTGACGCTTGCGCTGTGCGGCGGAGCGCTGTGGCTGCTGCGCCGGGCGGCCTTCGCCCCCTTCGGCTATGCGCTGAGGGCGGGGCGCGACTCGGGGCTGCGGGCGGAATCGGTGGGCATCGACGTGCGTCGCTTCCAGTGGATGGCCTTCGTCCTGGCCGGTACGGCGGCGGGTTTGGCCGGCGGCCTCTACGCCTTCGCCAAAGGCAGCGTCTTCCCCACCCTGCTGGCGGTGCCGCAATCGGTCGACGCGCTGGTGATGGTGCTGATGGGTGGCATCCAGACCGTCGCCGGACCGCTGGCCGGTGCCGCGGTCTTCCACCTGCTGGAATCGGAGGTGATGAGCATGACCGACTGGTGGCGGCTGGTGCTGGGCCTGATCATCATCGCCCTGGTGCTGGTCTTCCCCAAGGGGATCGTCGGCTTCCTGTCCGGCCTGCGTTCGAATTTCGGGCGGAGGCGGGCATGAGCGAGTTGGTGGTGCGCGACCTGCAACGCTCCTTCGGCGGGGTGCAGGCGGTGGGCGGCGTGTCCTTCACTCTGCGATCCGGCGACCTGCTGGCGCTGATCGGCCCAAACGGGGCGGGCAAGAGCACCTGCTTCAACCTGCTGAACGGGCAACTGCGGCCCGACTCGGGCTCGGTCAGGCTCGACGGCACTGAGCTGGTCGGTCTGCCGCCGCGGCGCATCTGGGCACTGGGGGTCGGCCGCACCTTCCAGATCACCGCGACCTTCGCCTCGATGACGGTGGCGGAGAATGTGCAGATGGTGCTGCTGTCGCGTGCCCGCCGGCTGTTCGGGCTGTGGCGCCCGGCCGCCGAGCAGTTCCGCGAACCGGCGCTGGCCCTATTGGACCGCGTCGGCATGGCGGCACAGGCCGACCGCCCCTGCGGCGTGCTGGCCTATGGCGACGTCAAGCGGGTCGAGCTGGCAATGGCGCTGGCAAGCGAGCCCACCGTCCTGCTGATGGACGAGCCGACGGCCGGGATGGCGCCGGCCGAACGCCTCGCCCTGATGGCGTTGACGGCGGAGCTGGTGCGCGAGCGCGGCCTCGCCGTGCTGTTCACCGAGCACGACATGGACGCCGTTTTCTGCCACGCCACCCGCGTTCTGGTGCTCGACCGCGGCCGGCTGATCGCGGAGGGATCGCCGGATGCGGTGCGCGCCGACCCGCGTGTGCAATCCGTCTATCTGGGAGGCGAGGCGTGAGCGAAGCTCTGCTGACGGTGGAGAGTCTCCAGGCTTGGTACGGCCGCGCCCATATCCTCGACGGCATCGGCCTGACCGTCGGGCGCGGCGAGGTGGTGGCGCTGATGGGCCGCAACGGCGCCGGCAAGACCACCACGCTGAAGGCGATCATGGGGCTGGTTGAGCGCCGCGCCGCGACCCTGCGCTTCGACGGCCGCGACCTGTCGGCCCTGCCCGCCCACCGAATCGCCCGGCTCGGCGTCGGCTATGTGCCGGAGGACCGCCGCATCTTCGCCGACCTGACGGTGGAGGAGAACCTGGAGGTCGGCCGCCAGCCGCCCCGCCCCGGTGCCCCGACCTGGACTCCGGAAAAGCTGTTCGCCCTGTTCCCCAACCTCGCGGAGATGCGCGGCCGCCGCGGCACCCGGATGAGCGGCGGCGAGCAGCAGATGCTGACGCTGGCCCGCACGCTGATGGGCAACCCGTCGCTGCTGCTGCTGGACGAACCGTCGGAAGGGCTGGCGCCGCTGATCGTGAAGCAGATGGCCGACGCGGTGCGACGCCTGAAGGCCGAGGGGCTGTCGGTCCTGCTGTCCGAACAGAGCCTGTCCTTCGCCTCGGCCGTCGCCGACCGCGCCTGCGTCATCGAAACCGGCCGCCTGCGCTGGACCGGCACAATGGCGGAGCTGATGACCGATGACGGGGTTAGGGCGGCGTACCTGGCGGTTTGACCGCCCCCTCCCCTTCTCGTCATTCCCCGGCGACGCTGAGATCCATCACCGACTTCGGGTCCAGCGACTTGTCGACCTGACCTTCCGACTGCCAGAACTTCACCTGATTGACCACATCGTCCACCAGCAGGCGGGCCTGCGGGTCGACATAGGGAAGGCCGGCGGCGACGATCTCCGGCTTCTGCTTGGTGGCGTCGGCAATGATGCCCAGCAGCTCGTCATAGCCGGGACCCTTCACCAGATTGCCCGAGGCGTCCTTGCCGTTGAAGGCGGTGTGGTATTCGGCCAGCGCGGTCTTGTAGGCGCGCATGAACTTCTCCACCAGCGGGCGGCGGTCCTTCATCGTCTTCGGCGCGGTGAACAGGGCGCCGAGCTGCCAGGGCGTCTCGTCGCCGACCCAGCCCAGGATCTTGCCGGCGCCGTCGGTCGCCAGCTGCCGCGACACGGTGGACGGCGCGATGATGGCGTCGACCTGCCCGCCCTTGAAGGCGGCAACCATCTTCGGCACGTCCTGCAGCGGTACCATGGTCACGTCCTTGACCGTAAAGCCGTGCTTCTGCGCCAGCAGCCCGATCATGTAATGGAAGGTCGAGCCGACGGTGGTGATGGCGATCCGCTTGCCCTTCAGGTCGGCCGGCGTTTTCAGACCGGCGTCATAGGCGGCGTTGGTCGCCATATAGGCGCTCAAGGGGAAGCCCGGCTCGTCGCGGCTCTGCGCGGCGATGATGGTGACGGCCCCCTTGGAAGCGAGGTTGTAGAAACCGGCGGTCAGGCCGGTGACGCCGAAATCGACATCGCCCGACGCCACCGCGACCGGCACCTGCTGGGCCGAGGTGAACATCTTCACATCGACGTCCAGCCCTTCCTTCTCGAAATACCCCTTTGCCTTGGCGATGAAGATCGGCCCGGAGGAGGATAGGGCCAGCGCGCCGACCGTCGCCTTCTCCAGCGGCTGCGCCAGAGCGGCGGACATCAGGGTGCCGGCGGCGAAGGCCGCCCCGGCAGTGGCGATCACGGCGCGCCGGGTGAGGCGGGCCACGGTCATGGCGGCGGTCATGGACGGAAATCCTCCCGATGGATGGTTCAGGTTTCTTGTGAAGAGGGCCGGTCAGCGCCAGTTCAGCAGGCGCCGCTCAAGCTGCGACAGAACCGTGCCGATGGCGAGCCCCAGCAGCGACAGGACCAGCACGCCAGCCAGCAGCGTGTCGGTCTGCATCAGGTTGCCGGCCATCAGCACGAAGGCGCCGATGCCGTACTCCGCCCCGATCATCTCCGCCGCCACCACCAGGATCAGCGCGATCGACGCGGTGATGCGGAAGCCGGCCAGGATACCCGGCAGGGCGCCCGGCAACACGATGGAGCGCAGGATCGACCGCCAGGGCAGTCCGAAGCTCTGCGCCATGCGGATCAGGTTGCGCGGCACCTGGTCGATGGCGCTGTAGGTGGCGATGACGGTGGGGAAGAAGACGCCGAAGCCGATGGTGGCGAATTTCGACGGCTCGCCGATGCCGAACCACAGGATGAACAGCGGCAGCAGCGCGATCTTCGGGATCGGGAAGAAAGCCGACACCAGCGGCACCCCCACCGCGCGGGCGGTGGAGAAGATGCCCATGGCGAAACCGACCAGCATCCCGCCCGCCGTGCCCATCACCCAGCCGACGGCGATTCGCGCCAGCGACGCCTTCAGGTTCAGCCAGAGCGAGCCGTCCGTCACCATGCCGGCCAGCGCATGGCCGACGGCGCTCGGCGGCGGCAGGAACAACGGACTGGCGAGGCCGAGGCGGCTCGCCCCTTCCCAAACCGCGATCAGCAGGGCGAAGGCGGCCAGCGCCGCCCAGGAATGGCGCTTTACGGTAAAACCGCCGCCGCGGAAGCGAACCGGCTCGCCGATTGCGGCGGTGGCAGCGACTTTAGGATTCAGGCTGTCAGGCACGGGCGATCTCCCGGTCGGCCATCTGGGCTTCGGCCTTCATCAGGTGCCACAGGCGGTCGCGCACTTCGGCCAGATGGGCCTGCGCCGACGGCTCCTGCCGGCGTTCCCGCGGCTCCTCGATGGTGACCAGTTCGCGGATACGGCCGGGACGACGGCTCAGCACGCAGACGCGGTCGGCCAGCCGCAGCGCCTCATCCAGATTGTGGGTGACATAAAGCGCGGTGGTCTTCTCCCGCCGCGACAGCTCCAGGAAATCGTCCATCAGCAGTTCGCGCGTCTGGGCGTCCAGCGCCGACAGCGGCTCGTCCAGCAACAGCATCGCCGGGCGCACTGCCAGCGCGCGGGCGATGCCGACGCGCTGGCGCATGCCGCCGGACAGCTGCTTGGGCAGGGCGTTACGGAACTCCGACAGCCCCATACGGCGCAGGCCGCTGTCGACGCGCTCGCGCCGCTCCGCCGTGGAGAGCCTGTGATGCTCCAGCACCAGGGCGATGTTGTCCTCCACCGTGCGCCAGGGCAGCAGGGCGAAATCCTGGAAGATGAAGGTGATCGGGTTCAGACAGCCATCCGGCACCTCCCCCTCGACCCGAATGCTGCCGGAGGTCGGGGCGACGATGCCGCCGGCGATGCCGAGCAGCGTCGACTTTCCGCAGCCGCTTGGGCCAATCACGGCCAGGATTTCGCCCTCCGCCAGCGTCAGGTCGATGCCGTCCAGGACGGTCAGATCGTCATAGCGGTGGGTCAGATCGGAAACGAGAAGCCTCATCGTGCCCTTTTATGCCCGCATCTTCGTCGGCGGGATCCGACTGTTCGTTGGGCCCGCCACTATAGCGCGGCGTTCCTTCTCTGGAGAGGGGAAAGGCTTTCCGCATTCCAGCCATACGGCAGTATGGTATTGGCCGGAAGGCGTCAAGGCGCTGTCGGCTTCACGACAGGGTTCGTCAGGCGATGCCCATCGCCGGACCACCGCCGGCCGGACGCTCCAGCGCCCTCAAGGCGGTGGCACAGCGGCCGACCGCGGCCTCCGCCAGACCATGGCGCTCGGTCAGGCCCGCTTCGTCCAGTTCGTCGGGGGTCATCGCCTGCAACAGGACGCGCAAGGTGCGGACATAGGTGCGCAGAAGCGTGGCTTCCTCGGCATGATTGCCCAGCAATCCCGCCTGACCGGCGGCGTGCAAGGCGGCAAGCTCGCCGTCCAGCGACGCCGCAGCCATTTCGATGGCCTGGAGCGCCCGGGTCAGCCGGACATGCTTCAGAACGACGACGACGGCCATGTCCACCTCCCTTGCCGGCTGGAATGGCGGAACGAAAGCAATGGCCGTGCCAGCGGTGGCCGGGTGGTTCAGCGCCGCCGCATCGACGGGTGCCACGCCGTCGTCGCCCGCTCCAGCAGCGCCAGCGCGCCATAAAGGCCGGAACCGGTCAGCGCCGCCACCGCGATGGTCGCCCACACGATGTCCAGGTTCATCCGCGCCACCTCGGTGGAGATGCGGAAACCCATGCCGACCACCGGCGTGCCGAAGAATTCGGCAACGATGGCGCCGATCAGCGCCAGGGTGGAGTTGATCTTCAACCCGTTGAACAGGAATGGCAGCGCATTGGGCAGCCGCAGCTTCACCAGCGTCCGGCCATAGCCGGCGGCGTAGGACCGCATCAGATCCAACTGGATGCGCTCCGAATTGCCGAGACCGGCCAGCGTGTTGATCAGCATCGGGAAGAAGGTCATGACGACGATGACCGCCGCCTTCGACTGCCAGTCGAAGCCGAACCACATCACCATGATCGGCGCGATGCCGACGACGGGGATGGCGCTGGCGAGATTGCCGAGCGGCAGCAATCCGCGGGCAAGAAACGGCACCCGGTCGGCAAGGATTGCCACCAGAAACCCCGCGCCGCAGCCCATCACATAGCCGCGCAGGACGGAGGTCAGCACCGTCTGGCGGAAATCATCCCACAGCACCGGCGCGTTGGCGGCCAGCGCCGCGGCGATGCGGCTGGGCGGCGGCAGCAGGATCGCCGGCACTTGGAAGCCGCGCACCAGCACCTCCCACCCCACCAGCAGGCCCAGGCCGAACAGGCCGGGCACGATGACGGAGCGGGTCCAGCCCGGCACCCCGGCCAGCACCCCCATCACCCGCCACAGCAGCAAGGTCGCCACCACCAGGAACAGCCACAGCCCCCAGCCGGCCGACAGGTCCATTCCCTCTTTCAGCAGGTGGAACGGCAGGAGCCAGGCCAGCGCCACACCGGCCAGCTCCGCCCAGGCGCCCCAGACCCGCTTCGGCGCCGACCGGCCGGCAATCACCGCCAGCACCACGCCGATCAGGAACAGCGGCGCCATCGTTCCGCCGAGCCAGCTGACGGACGTACCGTTCTGCGTGCCCAGCGGCAGGGCCAGCGCCACCAGCGCCGGCAGCGCAATGGCGACCAACCCCCAATCGGCGGCACTGCGCAGGCTGGTGCGGTAGGGGTTCGTCAAAGCCTCGCTCATCGCGCACCCGCCCGGCCCAGCAGAACCAGTTCCAGCCCGCGCACCACCCCGATCAGCGCCACCGACAGAAGCGAGGCCATGATCAGCGCCGCCCAGATTTGCACCGTTTGCCCATAATAGGACCCGGACAGCAGCCGCGCCCCCAGCCCGGCCTGCCCACCGGTCGGCAGCTCGCCGACGATGGCGCCGACCACGCTGATGGCGACCGACACTTTGAGGCTGGCGAACAGGAAGGGCATGGAGGCCGGAAGCCGCAGCGACCAGAAGGCACGCATCCCGCTCGCCGAATAGGTCCGCATCAGATCGAGCCACAAGGGATCGGCGGAGCGCAGCCCCTTCACCATGCCGACCGTGATCGGGAAAAAGCACAGATACATGCAGATCACCGCCTTCGGCAGCAGACCGGTCAGTCCGATGTTGCCGAGAATGACCACGATCATCGGCGCGATGGCCAGGATCGGGATGGTCTGCGACGCGATCACCCAGGGCAGCAGGCTGGCTTCCAGCGTGCGGGTGTAGACGATGCCGGCGGCCAGCAGGATGCCCAGAACCAGCCCCATCGCCAGCCCGGTCAATGCCGCCTCCGTCGTCACCCAGGTATGGAACAGCAGGTTGCGCGGGCTGGTCGGCGCATAGCCGGTCAGCGACGTCCACAGCTCCACCACCACCTGATCCGGGGTGGGCAGGATCGGACGCTTCATCGCATAGGCCTGGGCCAGCACGTCACCGAAGGCCGTGGGCTTTCCGGCGCGGGCCAACGTCTCCACCGCCTGCGGCCAGTTCAGCCACGCCGCCCCGACATACCACGCCGCCAGCAGGAGCAGCGTCATCACCGTCACGGGAAGCGCACGCTTAGTCATCGTAGCTGTGCCCCTCCTTCAGCCCCTCGCGCACGCGGTGGGCGATGGCGGCGAATTCCGGCGACTCGCGGATGTCCAGCGTGCGCTCGCGCGGCAGCGAATCGCAGTCGATGACGTCGAGGATGCGGCCGGGCCGCGGGCTCATCACCACGATGCGGGTGGAGAGGAAGACCGCCTCGGCAATGGAATGGGTGACGAAGACGCAGGTCTTGCCGGTCGCCCGCCACAGCTGGGTCAGATGCAGGTTCAGATGGTCGCGCGTGATTTCGTCGAGCGCGCCGAACGGCTCGTCCATCAGCAGCAGGTCGGGCTGCAGGGCCAGGGCGCGGGCGATGGACACGCGCTGCTGCATGCCGCCGGATAGCTGCCAGGGGAACTTGCGCTCGAAGCCCGACAGTCCGACGCGCTCAAGCTGTTCGCGGGCGCGCTGCTGACGTTCGGCCTTGGGCAAGCCCATGATCTCCAGCGGCAGCATCACGTTGCGCTCCACCGTCCGCCACGGATAGAGCGCCGGAGCCTGGAACACATACCCATAGAGCCGCTTCAGCCGCGCCTGTTCCGGCGTCATTCCTTCGATGACGACATCCCCGGAGGTGGGCCGCTCCAGATCGGCGATCACCCGCAACAAGGTGGTCTTGCCGCAGCCGCTGGGACCGATCAGCGAAACGAAATCGCCACGGGCGATGCTCAGGTCGACCTCGCTCAGCGCCGTGACAGGCTTGTCCGCGGTGGGATAGACCAGCGAAAGCTTGCGCGCCTCGACGACCACCGGGGACGCGGCCCGGTCCGAGCCTTGCCGAGAAGCAGTCGCTTCCCGGATATCGAGCGGATTGGGGAAGGTCACGGGCGGCGGTCCTTCACAGCTCGGATTTGGGGAGCGGACTTGACGGTTCGGTCAGAATCGTCCGTCCTGAAAACTATCACCCCTCCGATTGAGGCGCCAGGGTTGCAAAAGCCCAGCCCTCTTGCCCGAGGACATCAGAACGCAACTTTAAGGAAAATTTTCGCCGAAGCGACATTGGCATGCACATGCGTGCACGGTATTCTCGCGCCGCCAGACGCGCATCACGCGCGAAGGGCAACCGAAAGGAGGTGACGCGAGTGAAAAAATTCCTGAAGTGGCTCGACCGCTTCTGGTTCAAGTTGAAGTTCGAGTTCCAAGCGGGCTTCAACACGGACCAGGACAGGTAAGCCAAAGATGGTGGGGCCGGGAAACCGGTCCCGCCATTCAGGAAGCGGCTCGCGTCACCTCCTGCCCCCGAGATTACCACGCCCCCTACCATTTTCAAGACATGGGCGAAGGGCGACACAAGCGCGACACGCTCCGCGGGTGCGGGCCGTCCATCGTAGGGAAATGGGTGAAAGAACTGGACGGGCGGCACCATGCCGGAACAGGATCACGCCCCTTTACCGCAACACCCTTGAGACATGCCCGCCGCCAAGCCGCCCCCCAGCCTTGAGATCACGCGCGAGGACGGCGCGGCCGGTGCCGTGTTCGTGGCGACCCCGGTGCTGACCCCGGTGATCCGCACGCGCTATCTGCTGATCGCGGGGCTTCTGGCCACGGGCTTCATCGCCGGGGCCGGTCTGGCGCCCGAGGAACTGGCCGGCATGCTGCAATGGCTGGCGGTCTTCTGCGCGGTTCCGGTGCTGCTGCTGTGGGTGGTGATGCTGACCGAGACGGTCCAGTGCCGGGCCGTGCGGCTGGGCGTGACGGCACGCGGGCTGACAGTGGACGGTTCACGCATCCATGCGCATGAGACGATCCGCGATCTGGCGCTGTACCCGATGGTGGGCGGCAAGCCGCTGTTCGTCGCCTGGATCGACCCGGCGCACGATTACGGCCACAAGGCGGAGATGAACCTCGTCGCCGGCAACGTCGCGCCCAATGATGCGGTGAAGGCGGAACTGAAGGCGGCGGGCAGCCGCAACGTACGGCTGGTCATGCACCGGCGCGGGGGGCGCAAGGCGATCGTGCTGGTGCGCGGGTTGACCCTTTCGGGCGGGCAGACCCTGCTGGCCGCCCTGGCGGCGGAGCTTCGCGCTCACAGCCGCTAGGGCGTCAGGAAAAGACCAGCGTGATCAGCGGCGCGGAATGGCCGGCGGCTCCGGCAGGTCCTCTTCCAGGATGACGACGTTCAGGGCATAGGACACCTCGCCCTCGTCCTCGTCACGGTTCAGCGTGCCGAAGAACTCGCCATCCACCGTCACTTCGGCCGACTGGCCGGCCTTGGCCGGCGGCTCGATCACGATCTTCGGATTGCCCAGCGTCTTGCGCAGGTACATCTGCACGCGGGCGATTTCGGTGTCGGACATCCGGACGACGGACGGCTTGGCGGGCGGCATGGCGAACCTCGTTGTCTGCGAAGGAGCGTCATATAGGCGGCTTCGCCGCGAAGGGAAAGCGATACCTCGCCGGATCTCCTCCCTCCCGCCGGAGACGCGGCGCCTGCTCCGGCTCCGCCCATTGTCCACGCGGGGTAACGCCGGCACAGTCCGCCGCCCCGAAAGAGCGGGGTCCCCGACTGGTGGAAAAGGCTATGCTCCCGGCGGCGGTACGCAACCCGGCATCGGGCGGCGCATAGGATCATGCCCGTGCCGGAGGCTGCCGCGCAGACGAAGGATGGAACGCCGTGACGATGACCCCGACTGCAAGCCATGCCACCCGCCGCAAGACAGGAGGATGGAGGCGTCGCCTTGAAGCGACCGTCCTCACGGCGGCGCTGCTGGCCGCCCTGCCCTTCGGCGGCGCGCTGGCGGACACTGGAAAGCGCGTGGCGCTGGTCATCGACAATGGCCGCTACACGGCGCTCGACGGCCGCTCGGACCATGCCGCCGCCAATGCCTCGGCCATGGCGTCGGCCTTGCGCAACGCCGGTTTCTCTGTGACGCGGGCCGACAATGTCGGGCGGATCGCCATGGAATCGGCGCTGGAGCGCTTCCGCGAGGCGCTGTCCGGTGCCGACCTCGGCTTCGTCTATTACACCGGCCTCGCCGTCGGACTGGGGGAGCGGGAGTTCCTGCTGCCGGCCGACGCCGCGCCTACGGGTGCGGAGGACCTGCCGCGCGCCGCCCTGGACCTCGACACCGTGTTAAGCGACCTGCGGGACAGCGGACGCAAGGCGGTGGTGGTGATCGACCCCGGCATCGCCGAGGCGCTGGCCCAGCGGGTCGGCGGCGGCGCGCTGGGCACGCCGATCGAGGCGGACGGACTGTTCGTCGTCTACGCCCACCGTCCGGGCGTGCCGCCGGTGCCGCCCAAGTCGGGCAAGGGTCCCGATCCCTTCACCGCCGCGCTGGCGCGCGAGATGGTCAAGCCCGGCATCGCCTTCCGCGATTCGCTGGCCGAGGTGGCGCGCGCCGTCGCCGAACGCAGCGACGGCCGGCAACTGCCCTGGCTTCAGGACCGGTTGGGCAGCAATCTGGTGCTGGTGCCGGCCGTGGCATCGGCGCCCGCCAAACCGCCCGCCACACCGCCGGCCGCGTCCACCACATCTCCGGCAAAGGAACCGCCCGCGAAGGAACCGCCCGCGGTGACCACCCCAAGCCTTCCGCCCGGCGAATATGAGATGGCGAAGTCGAGCACCCTGTTCGACCGGCCGGCCGTCGGTGCGCGCGGCGTCGCACAACTGTCGGCCGGCAGCATGGTGACGGTGTTGGAGGCTGTGCCGGAAGGAAGCTGGCTGCGCGTGCGCGATCCGGCCGGCCGGACCGGCTATCTCACCGCCGGCGTGCTGGCCACCCGCTGGGCCGACCCATCGCCACTCGCCGCCCGCGCCCGTGGTCCGGTGGAGGCCGGCCCCTCCTTCGGCGATCCCGGCATAGAGCAAGGGATGGAGCCGCCGGCCGCCGGCAATTCCGATCCGATCCGGACGGAGCAGCCGCGCAGCTTCCCGACCGCGCCGCCCGGCACCGGCTTCACTGTCCCGGACAGCCCGGCGGTGGAAGCGGAGCAGCAGGCGATGCGCACGCTCGGCGATGCCCGCACCGCCGCGGATCGGGCGCGCAGCCGTCCCGACAGCCGATACTGGAGCTACGGCTTCGCCGGCGGCGACCGTTATGAAGGAACCTGGGCGCAGCCATCCTCCGGTTCGGGGCTGGGCCGGCCGATCCGCCAGGGGGCGGGCGTCTACCACTTCGCCAACGGCCAGACCTATGAAGGGGAATGGTCGGGCGACCTGATGTCAGGCTATGGCGTGATGACCTTCACCGACGGCAGCCGGTTCGCCGGGCGCTTCCGCGATGGCCAACCGGACGGGCCGGGCGTCTTCCACTACGCCAATGGCGGACAGAGCGCCGGCCTGTGGCGCGGCTCCGTCCGCCTGGACCAGTAAGACCACCGCCGAGCGGGGATCAGCGGGGCTTCAGCGCCTCCACCACCTGCACATGGCCCTGCAGCGCGCCCAGAGTCAGCGCGGAGTTGCCGTTGGCGTCCATGCGGTAGGGGTTGGCGCCGCTGTCGAGCAGAAGCTTGGCCACCGCCTCGTGCCCGTTGTTGGCGGCGTACATCAGCGCCGACCAGCCATAGGCGGTGGTGCGGTCGACCATCACCCCATGCTGGATCAGCGTGCGCGCCACGTCCTGATGGCCGCGGGCGGCGGCGGCCATCAGCGCGGTCTTGCCGTCGCTGTTGGTGGTGTCGAGATCGGCGCCGCCGTCGGCCAGCGCGCGGACCACCGCATCATGCCCGCCCCAGGCGGCGTACATCACCGCCGTGGCGCCGTCGGAGGTGCGCAGATCGGATCGGGCATGACGGTCCAGCAACACCCGCACCGCATCGGTCAGCCCCTGTTCGGCGGCGATCATCAGCAGGGTCTTGCCATTCTCCAGCCGCGTATCCGGACTGGCCCCGGCCTGCAGCGTGCGCGACAGCTCCGACGGGTTGCGCAGCAGGGCCAGCACCGATTCGCGGTCGCCCAGACCCGGAGTCGCCTTCACCGGCGCCGCGGAACTTCCGCCGCCGGTGCCGGACGCGGTGCCGGTGGAAGGGCCGTTGGAGGGGCCGGCATAGGCCCGCTGCTCGCCCGCCGCGCGGATTCGTTCGGCCAGATCGGGGCTGGCAGGCGAGATCATCTGCGCCCGCTCGTAGAAGCGCTTCGTCTCCGACCAGTCGCCGTCGCGCTCCGCCATCATCGCCCAGCGGCGATAGGTGTCCTCCATGGTGGTCAGCAGTTCCGCCACCTCGGGCGCCGACGGCGCGATCTGGCGGATGCGCTGCACCGTCTCGAAGGCATTGTCGCCGGGCGGGGTGGTCAGGCGCTTGCCGGCAATCTGGCGGCGGGCCTGATCGACCATGCTGCGCACGCGCTGGGCGGTGTCGGCGTCGGGAACGGCGACCTGCGGCACGGCGGGAACGGCGGGCGTGGCCGATGGGTCCTCCAGCGGCGGCAGCGAGGCCACGCCCGGCGCCGCCTCCGCATTGCCCGGCGAGGCGGAGGGCTTGGCGGCTGACGGCTGCGACTGGGCCGGCGGCAGTGCCGCGGTCTCGACCGGCGCCGCCGCCGGCGGAGTGGCGGTCGAGGCGGGCACCGCCGCCTTCGCCACCGTCTGGGTGCCACTCCCAGGCGTCTGCGCGCTCTGGGTGGGCGTCTTCTGAGCATCGGCCGTGGTGGCCGGACGCGGGGCGGGTGGCGTAGACGTCGGGGAGGAAGCGGCAGGCGCCACAGGAACGGAGGCTGCCGGAACCGACGTTGCCGGAACCGACGGGGCGGCACCGGGCGCGGCCGTGGCAGTATCGGCGGCAGCCTGCCGGCTGGCGGCCGGAGTCTCGTCACCGGTCAGGCCCAGCACCGTCCGCTCGACCGCATCGCGCGCGCGGACCCATCCCTCCTCCACCATCGCCAGCGCCCGGTCGGGGAAGGCGCCCGGCATCGCGGTGGCGATGGCGGCGCCTGCGGCTCCCAGCAGGACCAGGGTGGTCAGCGCCGCTCCGGCATAGAGCCCGGTCCGGCGCGGCGCCCGCATCGTCTGGCCCTGGCCGAAACCCGGGTACCCCCGGTTTTGATAGTCGGCGACCGGCCCCTCCGCACCGGCCATCGGTCCGGGATCGCGGTCGCTCCATTCCTGATCGCCCGACCAGCGGTGATCCTGCGGCCGGTCTTCCTGCCGCTCACCCACCGACCAGTCGTTCGCGGGCGGAATCGCCGCCGACTGGGGCGGCGGCGCCAGGATCGGCACCGGACGCGGCGCCGGCGATGCGGCGGCCTCCTGCGACTCGTCGACGAAGCCCCCGCCGGGCGACATCCGGTAGATCACGCCCATGTCGCGCAGCACATCCGTCAGCCCGGCCCGCGCCAAGGTTCCTTCCAACTCGGGAGTGCCGCAGAGCAGCACCTGCATGAAGCGGCCGGACGGCGTTTCCGCCCGCGTCAGATCGACCAGATCGGTCAGCACCGGCGGCGCCAGCACGGCGGCGTTATCCACCGCCAGCAGCCCGGAGCCGGCAAGCTCCAGCCTTTCCTCCAGCGCGGCGATCAGGGCGTCGAAATCGACCTCGCCGCCCTCATCCCCGGCGGCCAGATCGGGCAGCGCGCCGGTGCCGGCCGCGGCGACCAGATCCTCCAGCTCCGCGCCGAGCGACGCCGCGACCGGCAGCGCCATGGCGCCGTCCGCCTCGACGTGCTCGACCAGTTGGCGGAACAGCGCGGGACGGCCCGACCCGGCATCTCCCACCAGCACCAGCAGCCTCTTGCGGGCCAAAAAGGCGAGAACCAGTCCATCACGGATCTCGGCCGCCGTGGCGCCGGCGGATTCGGAAACGGGATCGTGGTAGCCCGGAGCGGCGCGCCGGGCGCGCGAGGAATGTTTCGGGGCAGAACGGTCCATGGACATCTCAAGACGCCGATCAGTGAAGGATGCGCTCATGAGACTCTAGTGATGCCCCCCGCAAGCCCCGACGGGGCAAAGGGCGGTTACCCCCTCTCTTCCGGGGTGGGTGGATTGACCCTTCCGGCACGAAAGCATCCCTGGCCCGCCGATCGGGGGAGCGGTATAGGGTTGCCCCCGAAAATCGGTCATCTTCCACCATCCGGACGGCGGCAGGCATGCGACTCGGAATCGATTTGGGCGGCACCAAGATCGCCGCCGTGGCGCTGGATCGGGATGGGACGGAACTCGCCCGCCACCGCCGCCCGACCCCGCGCGGCTACGACGCCACGCTGGATGCGCTGGTCGAGACGGTGGCCGCCCTCATTCCCGCTGGCGACCCGGCCGGAACGCGCGGCGTCGGCATCAGCCTTCCCGGCGTGGTCGACGCCGCCGCCGGACGGGTGCGCGCGGTGAACCTGCCCTGGCTGGAGGGCCGCCCCTTCGCCGACGATGCGGCCCGGCGGATCGGCCGCCCGGTGCGGATCGCCAACGACGCCAACTGCTTCACCCTGTCCGAGGCGACGGACGGAGTGGCGGCCGGAGACACGTCGGTGGTGTTCGGCGTCATCCTCGGCACCGGGGTCGGCGGCGGCATCGTCATCGACGGGCGCATCCTGCCCGGCGCCAACGGGCTGGCCGGCGAATGGGGTCATGCGCCGCTTCCCTGGCGCGAGGAGGCCGACGGCCCGCCGGTGCCCTGCGGCTGCGGCAAGACGGGGTGCCTGGAGACGGTGCTGTGCGGCGCCGGTCTGACGCGCCTGCACCGCCATCTGACCGGCGAGACGCTGGACCCGCCGGAGATCGCCGCCCGCGCCCTGGCCGGCGATGCCGCCGCGGCCGGAACATTGGCCCGGCATGCCGACGCGCTGGCCCGGGCGCTGGCCCCGGTGCTGAACCTGCTGGACCCGGACATGGTGGTGGTCGGCGGCGGCCTGTCCGCGCTGCCCGGCCTGTGCGAAGCGGTGACGCGGCGCTGGGGCGCCTGGACGCTGGCGGCCGAGCCGCGCACCCGGATGGCCGTTGCCCGCCATGGCGCCGAAAGCGGAATGCGCGGCGCCGCCCGCTTGTGGCCGGACTGAGCGTCACCACCTCTGCGACGGCGACCGCAACCAACGGTCACGGAGTGGCACGGGACTTGCGCATTCTCCGGTCGGACCGAACGGGGGTACGCCCATGATGCGGAAAAAAGTGGGGACGCGGGCTGCGGGCAACAGCGTCCATTTGCATTTTGCAAACCGGAACGCGACGCGGGCCGGAAAACCGGCAGTGCGTTTGCATTCTGCAAATGACCCTGACGCAAGTCAGGGCACCGGACGCCATCTGGAGCATGCCTGCGTCAGCCTGCAGAACGCGGCCGTCGAATTGGAGACGGTGCTGGCGAGACTGCCCGGCGACGAGCAGGCCGATCTGCACGAGGCGATCGGGTCGATCATGGAGACGCTGCAGTTGATCGCATCGACCCATGCCCGGCTGGAGCCGCCGATCGCTGCCGACTGACCCGCCGGTAAGCCGGCTGACGACGTGAAAAGCGACATGAAAAAGGGCGGCCACGCGGACCGCCCTTTTCGTTCGTCCGACGGCAGTGGCCTGCTCAGTCGGTGATGGTCTGCCAGAAGAAGAAAGCGACGGCGAGGACCATGATGGCGATGTCCATGGGAACGACTCCTGTGGATGACGGCGGATAGGCGTTTCACGTCGATCTATACGACAGTTCGCCGGCCGGTGGCAGTGCTTCCGTTCCCCTGCGGCGGTTTTTCACCCCCCGGCCCGGTCTGACAGCCGATCCGCACAAAAAATTCCGCTGGACGGACTGCGTCCACGATCCGGACAACGCCCAAATCCGGAGCGCCTCCACAGCCGCCAAACCCAACGGCCAGCCCCGGATGGCCGCCGCCAATCAGCGCAACTCTTTGCAAGCAAAAGATTTTCTTACTCAGCGGAATCGCCGGCACCGGTGGCCGACCACGCCCAAGCGGCGGCCCGTCCCCCATAAACTGCGGATTCCAGAGGGAAAAACCGCAGCGCTATGACGTTTTTCAGGGGTTGCCTTCCCAGGGGGCTTTCTGGCAAGAAAAAGGCCGCTGAAGTCAGCGGCCTTGAGTTTAGGGAGGAAACGCCCAAGAAGGGCGAAGCAGCAATCGCTTGCTGCACTGCAACAGTACCAGAACCCGGGGGGCCTGCAACCCCCAAAGCCGGCCCCTGCGTGGGGCCGCAGCTTTTGGCGGGTTCTGTTGCGGATCGGCCACAGAAAGCCTGCTCATTTCGTCAGGACTCTGGCCGTCTTCTCCTCCCGCCCGTTACTCACCTGCGGCGTGCCGGCCCCGGTCAGCCGCCGCATCCCGACAGGCAGCGGCGCGAGGAGCCAGCATTGACCCTCTTCCCCCCATCCGCTTTCACGGAATTCGACGCGTTCACCGCTGCACTGGACGGACGCACCCCCGCCCTGTTCCTCGACTATGACGGAACGCTGGCCGCCATCGCACCGCGCCCCGAATTGGCGGTGATGCCGGACGAGGCGCGCGCGGTGGTGCAGCGGCTGTCGGCCCTCTGCCCGGTCGCCTTCGTCAGCGGGCGCGACCTGGATGACCTGACGGCGATGGTCGCGGTGGAGGGGCTGGTCTATGCCGGCAGCCACGGCTTCGACCTGCGCGGCCCGGACCTGCGCCGGCAGGTGGGGGTGGAGTATGTTCCCGACCTCGACGCGGCCGAACGGCTTCTGCGTGACCGGCTCGGCGGCATCGCCGGCGCTCTGGTGGAGCGCAAGCGCTTCGCCATCGCCATCCACACCCGGCAGGTCGCCACGCCCGACAAGCCGCAGGTCGGCGAAGCCGTCCGCGCGGTGGCGGGAGCGCAACCGCGCCTGCGCATCACCGGCGGCAAGGAACTGTTCGAGCTTCGCCCCAACCTGCCCTGGGACAAGGGCCGCGCCGTGCTCACCCTGCTGGAGACGCTGGGGCTGGAGGGAAACGGCACCCTGCCGATCTATCTCGGCGACGACGAGACGGACGAGGACGCCTTCCGCGCCCTGGCCGGCCGGGGAGTCGGCATCCGGGTGATGGAAAGCCCGGCCGAGACCGCCGCGACCTGGAGCCTGCACGATCCGGCGGAGGCCACGGCGTTCCTGGGGCGGCTGGCGGACTGGCTGGCGGAGGGGTGAGGTCGCTTCGGCCGCTGCCCCCTCCCCAACCCTCCCCCTCTTCGAGGGAGAGGGTGCCTTATGCGAAGCGGCGGCAGTCCCCTCTCCCACCGAAGGTGGGGGAGGGTTAGGGAGGGGGCATTCGCCAGCCGACGCCTTCCGCATTCACCAACCCTAAACCGTCAGCCCGCTATCCTGCCCTTTCAACCAGCCGGACAGCGCGTCATGGACATCGGATCAGCCATTGGACCGGGCACCACCGCCACGCCCTACCGGCCGCAGGCCAGCGCGCTCGACGGATTGCAGGATGCGCAGGCGCGGACCGACGCGGCGTCGGAGCAGATCGCCGCGGGCAACCTGGACCCGGCGGTGGTCCTTGACCTGACCTCCGCCCAGGTGGATTTCGCCGCGAACGCCAAGGTGCTGCAGGCGACGCAGGAGAACAGCCGCCGCCTGCTCGACATGCTGGCCTGAAACCATAAACCCGGATCAGCGGGGCTTGTTCGGGCCGTAAATCTTGGGTTGGCTGAAGTTCAGGTGGTCGAGAAGCCCCTGGGTGGCGCAGCCGTCGACCGGCAATTTCGCCGCTCGCTGGTAGGAGCGGATCGCCGTGCGGGTGCGTGATCCCATCTTGCCGTCGACCGTTCCGGCGTTGAAGCCATGCTCGTTCAACGCCTCCTGCGCGCCGGAGATGAATGCCTGTCGCATCTCGTCCGGCAGATTGTCGGTCTCGCAGGCCGCGAAGGCCGGGTTCGCCAGCAGCATGGCGCCGCACAGGGCCGGAAGAAGAAGTCTGTTCATGGATCGGTTGCTCCAGATCGTTGGGGCCGCAGCCTGTTGAAACAGCCGAGCCCAGCCTTGCATTCCAGAATGCTGGGAATCAAAAAGGGCGGCCGCAAGCGACCGCCCTTTTTTCGTTCCGACCCGTCAGCCCCCGGCGGCGTGCGCGTCGTCGCTCTGCCCCTTGATCCGGGAGGCGAGCGCTGCCTCCAGGAAGGGATCGAGCGCACCGTCCAGCACCGCCTGGCTCTGCGAGGTTTCCACCTCCGTCCGCAGATCCTTCACCATCTGGTAGGGGTGCAGGACATAGGAGCGGATCTGGTGGCCCCAGCCGATGTCGGTCTTGGTGGCTTCCAGCGCGGCGGCGGCATCCTCGCGGATCTTCAGCTCGCGTTCGTACAGGCGGGCACGCAGCATGTCCCACGCCTTGGCGCGGTTCTTGTGCTGCGACCGTTCCTGCTGACAGCTCACCACGATGTTCGTCGGGATGTGCGTGATGCGCACCGCCGAGTCGGTCTTGTTGATGTGCTGGCCGCCGGCGCCCGACGCACGGTAGGTGTCGATGCGGCAGTCCTTCTCGTTGATCTCGATGTCGATCTTGTCGTCGATCACCGGGGAAATCGAGACGGCGGCGAAGCTGGTCTGGCGCCGCGCCTGGCTGTCGAACGGGCTGATGCGCACCAGACGGTGCACGCCGGCCTCGGTCTTCAGCCAGCCATAGGCGTTGTGGCCCTTGATCTGCACGGTGGCCGACTTGATGCCGGCCTCTTCACCCGGCGTCTCGTCCAGCCATTCGGTCTTGTAGCCGTGCTGCTCCGCCCAGCGGGTGTACATGCGCATCAGCATCAGCGCCCAGTCCTGGGCCTCCGTGCCGCCGGCGCCGGCATTCACCTCGACGAAGCAGTCGTTGGCATCGGCCTCGCCCGACAGCAGGCTTTCGATCTGCAGCTTGTTGGCGCGGTCGCGCAGGCCGTAGAGCTGGGCCTCGGCATCGGCGACGACGGTGGCGTCCCCTTCCGCCTCGCCCATCTCGATCAGCTCCAGGCTGTCGGACAGATCGCGCTCCAGCGCCCGATACCCGGCGACGGAGGTGTCGAGCTGGGTGCGCTCGCGCATGATGGTCTGGGCCCGCGTCGGGTCGTCCCAAAGCTTGGGATCCTCCGCGAGGTTGTTCAGTTCGTCGAGACGCCGCAGTGCATTGTCCCAGTCAAAGATGCCTCCTCAGCAGCGCCAGCGATTCTCTGATCTCGCCGGCGGCCGCTTCGATCTCGGCCCGCATGGCGGTGCCTCCTCGTCAGCCAGAGTTGAAGGGTTTGTCGGCTGCATATGTAGCCGCTCGTTCCCCGCCTTGCACCCTCTTAATGACCGCGGGCAGGCCAACTGGAAGCCCGCAATGGGAGGGCTTGCCACTTTCGTGTATGGCCCAGCCCCTGCTTGGAGGTCCTAACCGTTTGGGATCATCGGCCCGGCTCATTTCAGAGTACGTCCCAAATCCGGCCGCACAACCCTACCGCGGCGACCGGGAATTCCCGAAATCGAGGTTATGGTCGGCGTCGTTCCGCGCCTTTTTTGCGCGTTTCCGCGCATGGCCATTCCTGCGCGGATGCAAGGACGCGCGACCACCTCTGCCGGGGGCACGATGAGCTTCACCAGCCTGAATTTCCTGCTGTTCATCACCGTGTTCAGCGCCGGTTTCATGGCGCTGGCCCGCACCCGCGCCTTTACGCCCTTCCTGCTGGTGGCGAGCTACATCTTCTACGGCTATTGGGACTACCGGTTCTGCGGCCTGCTGGCGCTCAGCACCTTCATCGACTTCTATTGCGGGTTGAAGATCGCCGATGCGCCCGACCGCAGCACCAAGAAGATGTATCTGTTCATCAGCCTGGGTGCCAACCTGGGCATGCTGTTCTTCTTCAAATACTACAACTTCTTCGCCGACAGCGCCGAGGTGGCGCTCGCCTCGCTGGGGGTCGAGATCGGGCGGCGGACGCTCGACATCCTGCTGCCGGTCGGCATCTCCTTCTATACCTTCCAAAATCTCAGCTATGGCATCGACCTCTATACGGGAGAGCTGAAGCAGCCGGAACGCTCGCTGGTGCGCTATGCCAGCTTCGTCGCCTTCTTCCCGCAGCTGGTGGCCGGGCCCATCGTGCGGGCACGCGACCTGCTGCCGCAAATCCAGCAGCGCCCGCGCGACATCCCGTTCGAGGACCGCTTCGCCGGGCTGGAAAAGGTGATCTGGGGCTATTTCCTGAAGATCGGGTTGGCCGACAACGCCGCCGTGGTGGTCGATGCCCGTTTCCACCAGCCGGAGTTCTTCAATGCGCTCCAGCATGTGATCGGGCTGATCTGCTTTTCGCTGCAGATCTACGGCGACTTCGCCGGCTATTCGCTGATCGCCATCGGGCTGGCGCAGATCTTCGGCTACACCATGTGCCAGAACTTCGCCCGGCCCTATTTCGCCACCGGCATGCGCGATTTCTGGCGGCGCTGGCACATCTCGCTGTCCACCTGGTTCCGCGACTATGTCTATGTGCCGATGGGCGGCAGCCGCACGCGCTGGCTGCGCATCCGCAACGTCGTCATCACCATGCTGATCTCCGGCCTGTGGCACGGCGCCAACTGGACCTTCGTCCTGTGGGGGGCGCTGCATGGCGGGCTGATGCTGGTCGAGGACGGCGCCCGCCGACTGGCCGTCCTCAGCCCGGTGCGGCTCAGCGGTCCGGTGCTGGCCGCCGGGCGGCTGGTGATGATCGGGCTGGTCTTCGCCGTGGTGACGCTGACCTGGCTGCCCTTCCGCGCCGACAACCTGCACACGGTCTGGACCATCCTGGGCATCATCGCCGACGGTGATTTCGGGCTTCAGCAGGGCAACCAGCAGGCCAGCTCGCTTCTGCGTGTCGCCGTCACCGGCCTGATCGTGCTGATGGTCGACGCGATGATCGAGCGTGGAGCCGGCCGCCGCTATGCCGGGATGAATGTGGTGGCGCGGTCGATGGCCTGCTCCGCCCTGATCCTGGTGATGCTGCTGTTCGGCAGCTTCGCCAACCACGCCTTCATCTACTTCCAGTTCTGACCGGACGGAGCCCCCTCCCATGTATCGCCTTCTGGCTTGCATCGTGCTGATCCTCGCCACCGTCACGGCGATGGACCGGGTCCTGGCGTCGGCGCTGGGCGGCCTGCTGCTGCGCTCCAGCGACCGCTTCATGGCGATCTACCGCCCGTTCGAACCGGAAGCCGAAAGGCCGGGCATCAAGCCGCCCGCCAGACCGCCCGCCGATCAGGGAGAGCAGCCGAGTCCCCTGCTGGTGAAGGCCGCCCTGAAAGCCGAGCCGCACCCGGTTCGCGGGCCGGCCGACGTGCTGGTGCTCGGCAACTCGCGGGCGGACAACCATTTCCCCGTCTCCGCCCTGCAGGACATGACCTGTGGCCGGGCGTTGAATTTGGGAATGGGCGGGGCGCCGACCGTGCTGTCGGCCCTGTTGTGGGAGGACTACGTCGAACGCCACGGCGCGCCGCGCCTGCTGGTGCTGGAGCCGACCGGCGTGGTCGACAACCCGCACGACCTCGCCGACCTGCCGCTGCTGGCCTACTACTCGCCACGCATCGACGCCTTCGTCCGGCAGGAGAACGAGGAGCTGTGGATGGCCAACCACGCCTTCCACCTGATGACCTTCAACAACAACCAGACCATGCGGCTGATCGCCGGTCTGGTGAAGCCCGCCGCCGACCGCACCCTGGTGGGCGCCATCCCCGAACCGATGAAAATCCAGCTCGCCGCCGCGCCCGAGGAAGTGATGACCGCCGCCGACGTCAACTGGCAGGCGCTGGACCACATCATCCGCAGCGCCCAGGCGCACGGCACCCGGGTGGCGGTGGTCATCACCCCCTATTTCCCGACCTATGCCGGCAAGCTGAGGAATTTCGACGCCTTCTTCGCCGAGCTGAAAAGCCGCCTGCCCGCTGGCGTCACCGTGGTCGACGCCCGCCGCGCGGTGGACAAGGACGAGCTGTTCATGGACGCCCTGCACGTCAACGAGGACGGCGTGCGCGCGATGTTCGCCGCCCTGGAACCCGCTTTGCGCCCGCTTGGAACCTGCCCGGTGGACGCGCTGGCCTCGCTGTCGGCGGCGGGTTCGACGCACTGACCGCGACAGCATCGCTTCGTAGCGAATGCAAAGAAGAGGGGCGCCCACTGTGGGCGCCCCTCTTCTTTTGGCTCAGTAGAGCCCGCCGGTTCCCAGCGTCGCCGCGGCCGGCGGGGCCGGCACGCCCGGCTGTTGCGAGCCGAAGCCGCCTGTGGCGTTCGGATCGCCCATCATGGCGCCAGAAGCCTGCGAGGAGCCGTCCAGCACCACCTGCGGCTGGTCGGGGTTGGGCTCGGTGCCCGGCAGGAAGGCTTCCCAGATGGCGCGGTTGTCCCCCGGCTGGGCCAGTTGGCCGTTGGCCGGGTTGACGCGGACGAGGCGCAGGCCGGGCGGCACGCGGAACGGCGTCGCCGGCTTGTCCTTCAACGCCACCTGCATGACCTCCTTGAACACCGGCACCGCGGCGGACCCGCCGGTCTCGTGGCCGCCCAGCGAGCGCGGCTGGTCGAAGCCGATGTAGGTGCCGACCACCAGATCGGGCGAGAAACCCATGAACCAGGCGTCGTGGCTGTCGTTGGTGGTCCCGGTCTTGCCGGCCAGCGGCTTGCCCAGCGACTTCAGCGCCGCCGCGGTGCCGCGCTGAACCACGCCTTCCAGGATCGAGACGATCTGGTAGGTGGTGCGCGGGTCGTTCACCTGCTCCCGGGTGTCGGGCACCGCCGGCACCGCCATCCCGTCCTTCCAGGCGACGTTGTTGCAGCCCTCGCACGGGCGGTTGTCGTGGCGGAAAACGGTCTTGCCGTTGCGGTCCTGCACACGGTCGATGAAGGTCGGCACCACCCGCTTGCCGCCATTGTCCAGCATGGCGTAGGCGGTGGCGAGCCGCAGCACCGTCGTCTCGCCGGCACCCAGCGACATCGGCAGGTAGGGCTGCAGGTTGTCGACGATGCCGAACTTCTCGACCAGCGCCTTGACCTTGTCCATGCCGATCTGCTGGGCGAGGCGGACGGTCATGACGTTGCGCGACTTCTCGATGCCGACGCGCAGCGGGGTCGGGCCGTAGAATTCATGGCTGTAGTTCTCCGGCCGCCAGACCGGCTGTCCGCCGCCCGGATCGAAGGAGAAGGGCGCGTCCATCACCAGCGACGACGGGGTGAAGCCCTGGTTCAGCGCCGTCAGATAGACGAAGGGCTTGAAGGACGAACCGGGCTGGCGCAGCGCCTGGGTGGCACGGTTGAACACGCTCATGGCGGGGGAGAAGCCGCCGACCATCGCCAGCACGCGGCCGGTGTGCGGATCGAGCGCGACGAGGCCGCCCTGCACCTGCGGGATCTGGCGCAGGGCGTAGCTGTTCGGCGGCAGTTCCTTGGGCGCGGACTTGTCGCCCTTCTTGGCCGGCTTCTCATCCTCGTCCTTCGACGGGCCGGTCAGCGGCTCGACCAGCAGGACATCGCCCAGCTTGGCGACATCGGACGGCTTGCGGATCGCCGGGCCGGCGACGTCGCCATCCTTGGAAGCACGGGCCCAGCGCAGTTCCGACAGCGGGATGCGGCCGCGGCTGCCGTCAGCAAGTCCGATGTCCAGCCCGTCCGACTGGTCGTCCTTCAGCACCACCGCCATCTTCCAGCCTTCCGACCCGGCGGGCGGCGGCAGGGCGGCCAGCTTCTTCGGCCAGTTGTCGAAATTCTCCATCTTGGCCACCGGGCCACGCCAGCCATGGCGGCGGTCGTAGGCGATCAGCCCGTCGCGCAGCGCCTTGGTCGCGGTCGCCTGCAGCGTCGGGTCCATCGAGGCGCGGACCGACAGCCCGCCCTCATACAGCGCCTGCTCGCCGTAGAGCTTCACCAGCTCGCGCCGGACCTCCTCGGAGAAATACTCGGCGGTCACCACCTCCTGCTCGTCGCGCTTGCGGGTGACCAGCGGCCGTCCTTGCGCGGCCTTCGCCTCCTCCGGCGTGATGTAGCCGTCTTCCGCCATGCGGCCGATCACCCAGTTGCGGCGGGCGACGGCGGCGTCGTGCTGGCGGTCCGGATTGTAGTTGGAGGGCGCCTTGGGCAAGGCCGCCAGGAAGGCGACCTCCTCGATGCTCAACTCGTCCAGCGCCTTGTTGAAATAGTTCAGCGCCGCCGCCGCCACGCCGTAGGAGCGGTTCCCCAGGAAGATCTCGTTCAGGTACAGCTCCAGGATGCGGTCCTTGGTGAAAGTCCGCTCGATGCGGATCGCCAGGATCGCCTCCTTGATCTTGCGGGCGAAGGAGACCTCGTTGGTCAGCAGCATGTTCTTGGCGACCTGCTGCGTGATCGTGCTGGCGCCGACCGGCCGGCGGTCGCGGCCGAAATTCTCGACGTTGGTCAGGATCGCACGCAGGATGCCGATCGGATCGACGCCCTGGTGGCCATAGAAATTCTTGTCCTCGGCCGCCATGAAGGCGTTCATCACCTGACGCGGCATGGCGTCGATCGGCACGAAGATGCGCCGTTCCGACGCGAATTCCGCCATCAGGCGCCCGTCGCCGGCATAGATGCGCGTGGTCACCGGCGGCTCGTAGTTGGCCAGCTTGGTGTAGTCGGGCAGGTCGTGGTCGTAATGCTCGAACAGGAAGACCAGCCCCCCGGCGCCGGCAAGAGCCAGCATCACGAAGGCCATCAGCAAGGACAAAAGAAGGCGCATGACCGATCCCGCAAGAGACGACGAACGGCGCGCCGGCAGTCCGGTTCCAATGGATCCGGATCGCAGGTGCGCCTGACAGGGCGGCGCATCCTACACCGCCGCGGTGCGAAGTGCCGCCCTCGTTCCCGTCATGTCAGGAAAATGTGACACGCAGAGGGCGCACGCAAGAAGGCGCCGGCGCAAAGGGGGTATTCGGGCAATCAGTATGCCGGCAGCCCGGCCGCGTTTCAGCTCCGTTGCGTGCCGTGCAGCCAACGGAAATAGGCGTCGATGGTCCGGGCCAGCCCCTTGCCCAAACGCTCGCGGTGGCCGGAGGAGGTCAGCAGCTTGATATCCCGCTGGTTCGACAGGTATCCCATCTCGATCAGCGCCGACGGCACGTCGGGCGCGGTCAGCACGGCGAAGCCGGCCTGCCGGTGCGGCCGGTTGGGGATCAGCGGCACGTCGCGACCGAGATTCTGCAGCGCCAGCGTCGCGAACCGCTTCGAATGGTTCATGGCGTCGCGCTGGGCCAGATCGATCAGGATGTTGGCGACCAGCTTGTTCTCGCCCGACAGGTCGAGCCCGACCAGGGCGTCGGCCCGGTTCTCCTTGGCGGCCAGCATCTCCGCCTCGCGGTCGGACGCCTTGTCGGACAGGGTATAGATTGACATGCCGCGCACGTCGCCGCTGCTGATGCTGTCGGCATGCAGCGAGATGAACAGGTCGGCGCCGGCCTCCCGCCCGATGGAGACGCGGTCGCGCAGGCGGATGAACACGTCGCTGTCGCGGGTCAGCTTCACCCGGTAGCGGCCGGTCGCCTCCAACTGGCGCTTCACCTCCTTGGCGGTGGCGAGCGTGATGTCCTTCTCATAGATGCCGCCGACGCCGATGGCGCCGGGGTCCTGGCCGCCATGGCCGGGATCGAGCACGATCAGCGGCTTTTCCGCCACCGTCGGCGGCTTGTTGTCCGGCAGCGGCGGGGCAACGGGCAGCGCGGCCGGGATCAGCTGGGCAGGCGGGATCGGCGGCAGCGGCGCGAAGGGCGGCGGGGCGCTGACGGTGGCATTGGTTTCGGCAGCCGGCGGCGAAGGCTGCGGAGCCGGAACCGGCGCCGGAACCGCCATCGCCGACGAGACGATGGACGACATCGTCAACGGGCTCTTGCCGGTAACCTCTTTGGCGTCCTTCCCGGCCGCGGCGAGCTGCCTGAACTCCGCCGCCGAGATCTTCTCCAGGTCGAGCACCAAGCGGGGCTGGTGGCCGTCGCGCGCCGGGATCATGTAGCCGTCGCGCAGCCGGGCCGGACCGACCGTCTCGAAGGTCAGGCGCGTGCCGCGGGGGCCGCCCGCCGCATGGTGGTAGCGCGCGACCACTCCCTTGCCCTCCACCGGCAGCGCGCCGCCGGGCCAGATCAGGTCGGGCAGATCAATGATGACGCGGTAGGGATCGGCGGCCATCGACACGGTGAAGGACACCGTGTCGCTCAGCTCCAGCACGAAGCGGGTCTTGTCCGGATGGATGCCCAGCCGGGCATCGACCACCGCCGTGCGCGGCGGCGCCGACGGCAGGGCCGCGGTGGTCTGCGCCCTCGCAATGGCAGCCGTCCCGAAGCCGATCAGCACCAGCGCCAGCAGAACCGGCAGAACCGCACCGAGAATGCGCATCGCCAGTCGATGGGCCGAAGCGATGGCTGGAACGGCGGCTGTGGTCGGGCTGGGCGGCCGTGGCATCGAAACTCCTCGGCGGCTGAAGGGGCACAAAACAAGGCAACGGACGCTCAGCTATAGCCTAGCCAATTCAACGCTCTCAACGCGGATCGTCAGAGCTTGAGTCAATTCCGGACGGGGGTGCCGTTCCTGCAACAGTGATCGCGAGCGTGGCGGCGGCCATGTCGGGACGGGCTGCCATGGTGGAGGCACGCTCCTTCGCTTCCCCGCGACGAACTTGTTCGCCGAATCGGCGCATTTCCGCGTTGTGCAAGAGGGATCGCTTGTCTATGGTATCTTTGCGACAGACCGCAATTCGCCAGATTCGGGTCGGACTCCCAAGGTGAGCGCCGATTCGCTGATGCCGGGACCAACCTCCCAGGATCAGCCGATCGCCGGTCACGGGGCCGACCAAGGGGCTGCGGCGTCGCCTCCGACACCGCCTGTCCGGCCATCCGCGCCGGAGGGACGTCGCGGGGTGGCGCGTTCGGATTGGCGGTGAGAGGACGAAACCTCGAAGCTGGCTGTGGCCGCAAGGCGGCAGCCCGGCGCGTGTCGACCGGGCCGTCCTGGCTGCTCTCGTCAGCGCCGTTCGACGGTTCCGGTCCGTCGTGCCGTATGCTTCGCCCACAACAGACGCTGCGTCCAGGCGGCCCGACCGGTCGCGCGGGTTCCCTGGGTCGCGCCGTTGAGGACCGTATATGGCCAAGCGCATGCTGGTGGACGCCACGCACCCGGAAGAAACCCGGGTTGCCGTGGTCAATGGGAACCGGCTGGAAGAACTCGATTTCGAGATCGCCAGCCGCAAGCAGCTGAAGGGCAACATCTACCTGGCGAAGGTGACGCGGGTCGAGCCTTCGCTTCAGGCGGCCTTCGTGGAATATGGCGGGAACCGCCACGGCTTCCTCGCCTTCTCCGAAATCCATCCCGATTATTACCGCATACCCATCGCCGACCGCGAGGCCCTGCTGGCCGAGGAGCGCCGGCTGGAAGAGCAGGCGGAAGCCCGGGCCGAGGCCGCCGCCGACGGCGCCGTGATGGGCGAGCCGATCCGCCCCGAGCAGATCGTCGAGGAATGGTCGCCGATGCCCTCCCCCATCGCGCCCGAGGCGTCGGATGAGGAGGACGGCGACGACAACGGCGCCGAAGACACCGAGTCCGGTGACGAGCAGGCCGCCCAGACCGAGGGCGCCGCACAGGCCGCCGACAGCCCCGACATGGTCGGCGGCGACGAGGACGAAGAGGCCGAGACCCAGCGCCGCCGTTCGCGCCCGCTGCGTTCCTACAAGATCCAGGAAGTGGTGAAGCGCCGGCAGGTCATGCTGGTGCAGGTGACGAAGGAGGAGCGCGGCAACAAGGGTGCGGCGCTGACCACCTACCTGTCGCTGCCCGGCCGCTACTGCGTCCTGATGCCCAACACCGGCCGCGGCGGCGGGATTTCCCGCAAGATCACCAACCCGGCCGACCGCAAGCGCCTGAAGGAAATCCTGTCGGATCTCGACATTCCCGATGGCATGGCGGTCATCCTGCGCACCGCCGGGCTGGAGCGCTCCAAGCCCGAGATCAAGCGCGACCTGGAATATCTCCTGCGCCTGTGGGACGACATCCGCGAACAGACGCTGAAGTCGTCGGCGCCCTGCCTCATCTATGAAGAGGCGAACCTGATCAAGCGGTCGATCCGCGATCTCTACGCCAACGACATCGACGAGATCTGGGTCGAGGGCGAGGCCGGCTTCCGCACGGCGCGCGAGTTCATGGACATGCTGATGCCGGGCCATTCCCAGCGCGTCCAGCTGTACCGCGACAGCCAGATCCCGCTGTTCCACCGCTATCAGGTGGAAACGCAGATCGACGCCATCCACAGCCCGGTGGTGCAGCTGCGCTCCGGCGGCTACATCGTCATCAACCCGACCGAGGCGCTGGTCTCCATCGACGTCAACTCCGGCAAGTCGACCCGCGAGCGCAACATCGAGGAAACCGCCTACAAGACCAACCTGGAGGCCGCCGACGAGGTGGCGCGCCAGCTGCGCCTGCGCGATCTGGCCGGCCTGATCGTCATCGACTTCATCGACATGGAGGAGCCGCGGAACAACGCCGCCGTCGAGCGCCGCATGAAGGAGGCGATGAAGAACGACCGGGCGCGCATCCAGCTCGGCCGCATCTCCGCCTTCGGCCTGCTGGAGCTGTCGCGCCAGCGTCTGCGTCCGTCGCTGCTGGAGACCAACTTCGAGCGCTGCCCGCACTGCTCGGGCACCGGCGTCGTCCGTTCGGTCGAATCCGCCTCGCTGCACGTCTTGCGCGCCATCGAGGAAGAGGGCATCCGCAAGCGGTCGGCGGAGATCACCATCTACGTGCCGACCTCCATCGCGCTCTACATCCTCAACCAGAAGCGCGGTGAACTGGCCAAGATCGAAGAGCGTCATGCCTTCAGCGTCATGGTCCAGGCCGACGATACCCTGATCGCCCCGGACCACCGTCTGGAGCGCAACAAAGCCCGCCTGCCCGACGAGGAAGGCCCGCTGGTCAGCGCCGACCGCGTGATGGCCGAGACCGACCGCGCGCTCGCCGCCGAGCCGGTCCAGCCGGTGGAGGAGCCGGAAGCCGAGGTCGAAGCCGCCCAGGTCGAGGAGACTGCCGAGCGTGCCGAGACCAACGGCGATGGCAATGGCGAGGACCGTCGCCGCCGCCGCCGCCGCCGTCGGGGCCGTGGCCGTGATCGCGAGGAAGGCCGGGCCGAGGGCGACACCGCCGAGGGCGAGGGCGAGACGGAGGAGACCGAGGAGACCGTTCTGCCGATTGCCGCCGAGGCGATCCCCGGGGCCGCCATCTCCGAACCCGACGCCGACTCGGCTGAAGCCGAAGGCGACGACGAGGATGAGGACGGCGAGGACGAAACCGGCGCCGACGCCGGCGAGCGCAACGGCGAAGGCCGCAAGAAGCGCCGCCGCGGCAAGCGCGGTGGCCGTCGCCGGTCGCGCCGCGAGGGTGCGGAAGGCCTGGAGGGCGGCGAGGAGGCCGGTTCCGAGCAGCCCGCCGTTCCGGTTCAGGCCATTCCGGCCCCGGCCGAGGCGAGCGACCTCGACTGGATCCTGGCTGGCGATACGGCCCCGGCGGTCGAGCAAGCTCCGGTTCCGGTGACCGCCACCGAGCCGGCGGTGACCGCTCCGGCTCCGGCCGAAGCCGCCGCTGCGAAGGCTCCGGCCAAGAAGGCGTCGCGCAAGCGCAAGGCCGCTGCCGAGGCTCCGGCCGAGGCTGCCCCGGTGGCTGCCCCCGTGGCCGCTCCGGCGGTTGCCGAAGCCCCGGCCAAGGGCCGCAAGCGCAAGGCCGCCGCAGCGGTCGAAGCGCCGGTGGAAGCCGCTGCCGAAGCCGCGCCGGCCAAGAAGGCCTCGCGCAAGCGCAAGGCTGCCGCCGAGGCGCCGGTGGAGGCCGCTCCCGTGGCCGCTCCGGCCGCTGCCGAAGCCCCGGCCAAGGGCCGCAAGCGCAAGGCCGCTGCCGCCGCCGAAGCCCCGGCGGAGGTCGCGACCGACAAGGCTCCGGCCAAGAAGGCGTCCCGCAAGCGCAAGACCGCTGCCGAGGCTCCGGCGGAGGCCGCACCGGTCGCCGCCGCTCCGGCTCCGGTGCCCCAGCCCGCTCCGGCCGCCGAGCCCGCCAACGAGCCGGCTCCCGCCGGTGACGAGGACGAGGCAAATGCCAAGCCGCGCCGCGGCTGGTGGAAGCGGTAAGCCCAACGGCCCAACCGGGACCTCTGGAACGGGAAAAGGCGCCGCAAGGCGCCTTTTCCTTTTCCCGGACGTTATCACCCCTGCCACAGGACAGGTCGGACCATGAGCAAGGCCTTCACCCGCGAGAACGACACGCCGGACGACGACGAACTCGACGATCCGGCACCGCTGCCGCAGGGCTTCAAGAACTACATGACCCCGCCCGGCTTCCAACGCATGCAGGAGGAGTTGCGCCACCTGCTGCGGGTGGAGCGGCCGAAGGTGGTGGAGGTGGTGTCCTGGGCCGCCGGCAACGGCGACCGGTCTGAGAATGGCGACTATCTCTATGGCAAGAAGCGCCTGCGCGAGATCGACCGCCGCATCCGCTTCCTGAACAAGCGGCTGGAATCGGCGGTGGTGGTCAATCCGCAGGACCAGAAGAACCGCGAACAGGTCTTCTTCGGCGCCACCGTCACCTATGCCCGCGAGGACGGGTCGGAGAACACCATCACCATCGTCGGCGCCGACGAAGTCGACCCCGACCGCGGCCATGTCAGCTGGATCTCCCCCATCGCCCGCGCCCTGCTGAAAGCGCGGGAAGGCGATCTGGTCGACGTCCGTACGCCAGCGGGGATGGAGCAGGTCGAGGTGCTGGAGATCAGGTACGCGGGATGACGGAGGGGGCAGTAACCTGCCCCCTCCCCCTCCCTCACTCCGCCGCCGGCTGATAGATCTCCCCGCCCGACTCGCGGAACTTCTGCGACATCTCGGCCATGCCGGACTCTGCGGCGTCGCGGATTTCCTGCGTGATCTTCATCGAACAGAATTTCGGTCCGCACATCGAACAGAAATGCGCGGTCTTGGCGCCCTCCGCCGGCAGGGTCTCGTCGTGGTAGGCCATCGCCGTGTCGGGATCGAGCGACAGGGCGAACTGGTCACGCCAGCGGAAGGAGAAGCGGGCACGCGACATGGCGTCGTCGCGCAGCCGCGCCGCCGGGTGGCCCTTGGCGAGGTCGGCGGCATGGGCGGCGATCTTGTAGGCGATGACGCCGGCCTTCACGTCGTCGCGGTCGGGCAGGCCCAGATGCTCCTTCGGCGTGACGTAGCAGAGCATCGCCGTGCCGAACCAGCCAATCATCGCCGCACCGATGGCGCTGGTGATGTGGTCGTAGCCCGGCGCGATGTCGGTCACCAACGGCCCGAGCGTGTAGAAGGGCGCCTCGCCGCACAGTGCCAGTTGCTTCTCCACATTGTGCTTGATCTTGTGCATCGGCACATGGCCCGGCCCCTCGATCATCACCTGCACGTCGCGCGCCCAGGCGATCTTGGTCAGCTCGCCCAGGGTTTCCAGCTCGGCGAACTGGGCGGCATCGTTGGCGTCGGCCTGACTGCCCGGCCGCAGGCCGTCACCCATCGACAGCGCCACGTCATAGGCGCGGCAGATTTCGACAATGTCGGCGAAATGGTCGTAGAGGAAATTCTCGCGGTGATGCGCCAGGCACCATTTGGCGATGATCGAGCCGCCGCGCGAGACGATGCCGGTCACCCGCTTCGCGGTCAGCGGGATGTGGGCCAGCCGCAGGCCGGCATGGATGGTGAAGTAATCGACGCCCTGCTCCGCCTGTTCGATCAGCGTGTCGCGGAACAGCTCCCAGGTCAGATTCTCGGCCTTGCCATTCACCTTCTCCAGCGCCTGATAGATCGGCACGGTGCCGATGGGGACCGGGGAGTTGCGCAGGATCCACTCACGGGTCTGGTGGATGTCGGCGCCGGTGGACAGGTCCATCACGGTGTCGGCGCCCCAGCGGATCGACCAGACCATCTTCTCAACCTCCTCCTCGATCGAGGAGGTCACGGCGGAATTGCCGATGTTGGCGTTGATTTTGGTCAGGAAGTTGCGGCCGATGATCATCGGCTCCGACTCGGGGTGGTTGACGTTGGACGGGATGATCGCCCGCCCGCGCGCCACCTCGTCCCGGACGAATTCCGGGGTGATGAAGTCAGGGATCTCGGCACCAAAATCCTCGCCGTCGCGCCCCGATCCACTGGCGGCCTCCAGCGCTGCGGCGCGGCCCAGATTCTCGCGGACGGCGATGTATTCCATCTCCGCGGTGACGATGCCGGCGCGGGCGTAGGCCATCTGGGTCACTGCCCCGCCGCCCTTGGCGCGCAGCACGCCGCTGTCGGTGGTCTCAACGTCGCCACGCGCCAGGATCCAGTCGCGGCGGTGCTTGGCCAACCCGGCCCGCACGTCGATGGCAACCGACTCGTCGGTGTAAGGGCCGGAGGCGTCATAAACGGTCAGGGGCGGCTCGCCGCCCGACAGCGCGATCTCGCGCAGGGCGACGCGCAGGTCGGGAAAGCGCGTGCCGGACACATGTATTTTCCGCGACGACGGCAGCGGGCCGGTCGAGATGCGGATGGCGTTCTCGTTGAAGTCCTTAGGCATTGGGTTTCTCCGTCGGAGTTGGGCGGACAAACCCGGGACTGCGGACGGAGGTGCGGTATCTTCGTGCAGGCCGTTCCCCGGCATAGCGGGGGCGATGCGGCCGGACGGGGGCGTGGTCGGCCCGTCACGAGGTCCCTCCCTTCGCCGGTATGACCCGGATCAGGTTCGAAGGGTCACCACGCTGCCGGCGACGCTTGGCGCCGTCCGGCCGTTGGTATCTCAGCCCCCTGTCGGGACCCCCCTGGAATGCGCCCATCCTGCCGACGACGGACGCGCCTGTCAAAAGGAAAGCGCCGCGGACGATCCGTCTGCCATATTGTGGAAATGCGCTACATCCAGCGCTTCGACCGCACATAGACCATCGGCAGCAAGGCCGACAGCAGCATCAGCCCCAAGGCGCTGGCATAGCCGAAGGGCGAATGGCTGCCGGGCATGTCGGTGAAGTTCATGCCGCCGATGCTGGCGACCAGGGTCGGCGGATAGAGCAGGACGGTCAGCACCGACACGATCTTGACGATCTCGTTCTGCTCGACATTGATCTGTCCCAACGCTGTATCCAGCGCCAGCGCGACCTTGCCGGCCAGGAAACGGGCATACTGGTCGAGCCCGCGCAGGTCCTGCAGGGTGGTCTTGGCCCAGCGCCGCGTCGCCTTGCCCGAATGCCAGCCGTCGCCGCGCGCCAGAAAGTCGGTCATGCGGGTAAGGCTGGCCAGACTGACCCGCGCCTTGCCGATCAGATGGCCGGCATGGCCGATGCGCTTCAGCGTCTGGGCATCGTCCAGCGTCTCGCCGCGGGAGCGCAGCTTGCGCCCGCGGAAATAGCGGCGGTTCAGCGCATCCAACTCCACCCCGGTCCGCCGCAGCACGACGGAGGTGCGGTCGATCATCCCATCCACCAGCGCCGCCAGAACCAATTCGCCACGGGCGGCCGAGATCTCGCCATGGGTGGCGCGGCGGCGAAAGGCCAGCAGCGCCTGCGGATCGATGTCGTGGATGGTCACCAGCCGCCGCCCGGCCAGCACAAAGCTGACGGTGGCGATGCGCGGCTCGTCGGTGTCGGCCCAGACCAGCGCGGTGACGGTCATGGTCAAGGCGCCGCCGGTCACGCGGAGACGGCTCGACTCCTCGATCTCCGCCATCTGCTCGCGGGTGGGCAGGCCCGTTCCGATCAGCGCCTCCGCCCGCGCCAACTCTTCGGACGTCGGATTGATGAGGTCGAGCCACACGGCGGAGTCGGGCAATGGCGCCGCCTCCTCCGCGGCAGCCTCCCTGACCCAACGCAGCAGACCGCCGTCATTGACGAAGACATGCAGCAAGGCTGTGCTCCTTGCGTCGGTAATCCGCCCCTCTCCCGCCCCGGGAGAGGGCAATTTACGTCAGCCGACCGCCGCGTCGCGGCTTAACGGGTGGCGGCACCTTCTCCCCATTGTCGAGGTCCAGCGCCGCACCCTCGGCCTTCAATGCCTGTTCCAGCTTGCGCCGGAAGGCGCCGCCGTCCCGCTTGGCGTCCAGGAAATGGCCGACCGCCTCCTTCGCCGCGTCGCTGTCGTAGGGAACCTTGCCCAACGCCGCCAGCTTGGCGCGCTCCACCAGCTTCGGGTCCATCTTCTCGCGGATGGCCTTCATCTGGCGGAGCAAATCCTTGCGCAGGTCGGACATCAGTCCCCCTTATTCCGGCGTCAGGCCTTGCCGATCAGGGTGCCGGCGCCGCCCTCGGTGAAGATCTCGAGCAGCAGCGCATGCGGCACGCGGCCATCCAGGATAACAGCGGCGTCGACGCCCTGCTCCACCGCGCCGATGCAGGTCTCGATCTTCGGGATCATGCCGCCCGAGGCGGTGCCGTCGGCGATGGCCTTGTGGGCATCCGCCAGCGACATCTTCTCGATCAGCTTCTTTTCCTTGTCGAGCACGCCGGCGACGTCGGTCAGCAGGAAGAAGCGCGCCGCCTTCACCGCCGCCGCGACCGCACCGGCCGCCGTGTCGGCGTTGATGTTGTAGGTGTCGCCGTTCACGTCGAAGCCGACCGGCGCGATCACCGGGATGATGTCCGACTTGGCGAGGGCCTGCAGAATCTCCGGGTTCACCTTGTAGGGTTCACCGACGAATCCCAGGTCCAGCACCCGTTCGATGTTGCTGTCGGGATCGCGTTGCACGCGCTCCAGCCGGCGGGCGGTGATCAGGTTGCTGTCCTTGCCCGACAGGCCGACGGCGCGGCCGCCGGCGCTGTTGATGGCGGCGACGATCTGCTTGTTGATGGAGCCGGCCAGCACCATCTCGACCACCTCGACCGTCTCCTTGTCGGTGACGCGCAGGCCGTCGATGAAGCTGGACTTGATCTTCAGCCGCTCCAGCATCTGGCCGATCTGCGGCCCACCGCCGTGGACGACCACCGGGTTGATGCCGACCTGCTTCAGCAGCACGATATCGCGCGCGAACAGCTCCGCCAGACCGGCGTCGCCCATGGCGTGGCCGCCGTACTTGATGACGAAGGTGCTCCCGGCATAACGGCGCATGTAGGGCAGCGCTTCGGACAGGGTACGGGCCTTGGCGAGCCACTCGTCACGGGTGGGAGTCTGCACGGGAGGATGCCCTTTGTCGGGATGGAGTGTCGGGTCTCTTTAACGGAAAGGCCGGCCGGTTGCCTAGGGGGCAATTTAACGGTCACATACCCCCACGCCTGCCTCCCGCGGTCGCCGCCGCGGTACAGCCGGCCGGACGCCACAATCCGGCCAGCCGCGTCATCGGCTGCGTCAGCGCGGTGACCGCCACCGCCATCAGCACCATCGCAGAGAAACAGGGACCGGACAGTACGCCGGCCTCCAACAGAACGGTCAGCACGATCACCTCCATCAGCCCCTTGCACGGCATCAGCGTGCCGAGCCTGAGCGCGTCCGGCCAGGACTCGCCGGTCCAGCGGGCGGGCAGCGTGGTGCCGGCCATCTTACCGGCGAACGTGGCGAGGCTGGCGAGCGCAAAGACCGTCCATTGCGCCGGGTCGTCCAGCGTCAAATTCACCTTCAACCCGGTCAGCGTGAAGAAGAAGGGCAGCAGGATCAGCGTGGCGAAATGCTCCAGCCGGTCGAGGATGGCGGCCGCATAGCGGCGCGGCATGGCGCTGCCTGCGATGAAGGCGCCCAGGATGTAATGCAGTCCGATCAGTTCGGTCACCGCCGCCGAAGCCAGCAGCGCCGCACAGGTCACCACCACCGCGGTATCGCCCATCCGCCCATCCGGCGCCACCCGCTCCAGCAGACGGTCCAGCAGCGGGCGCACGACCAGGACCGTCGCCCCGACATAGGCGAAGCCAAGCAGCCCGACTTTCGCGACCGCCCAGGGATCGCCGCCGCCATCGGCCGTGGACCATGCCAGAACCGCGGTGATCAGCAGCCAAAGCAGCGCGTCGTTCACCGCGGCATAGCCCAGCGCCAGACGCCCGACCCGGTCGCCGAGCAAATCCATCTCGCGCAGGATGGCCCCCAGCACCGGCAGAGCGGTGACGCCGACGCAGATGCCGAAGCCGGCGGCGAACAGGCCGGGAGTCGCATGCGGTCCGGTCATGCCGGGAAAGGCGCCGGCCAGCCACCAGCCCAAGGCGCCGCCCAACAGGGTCGGCACCAGCATGCTGGACAGCGCCACGGTGGCGAAGGCCCCTCCCCGCCCGCGGAACTCGGCGGGATCGAGATGCAGGCCGGTGAGGAAGGCAAAGAAAACGACGGCCATCAGGGCCAGACCGGACAGCGGCGCCAGTGCCGTCGGCGCGAACAGAACGCCCCACAAATCCGGCGCCAGCCGGCCGAGCAGCGACGGCCCCAGCGCCACCCCGAACAGGATCTGGATGACCACCATCGGGGCGATGTGGCGCCCGCCGCCGAGCCGCCACAGCAGAAACGGCCCGGCGATCAGCAGCAGGGCCTGCATCAGGAACAGCAGCGCGGGGGAAATGCCACCCACCGCCGCCGGCCCTTATTCGGCGGCCAGGGCGAGCGCCGCGAGGCTGGCGCGCAGCTCGGCGATGCCGGTGCCCTTCTCCGAACTGGTGACATGGATGTCGGGGAAGGCTGCCGGGTGCTTCTTCAGCCCCGCCTGGGTGTCGCGGCGGATCCTGTCCAGATCGGCGGCCTTCACCTTGTCCGCCTTGGTCAGTACGACGACGTAGGGCACCGCCGTGCGGTCCAGCATCTCCATGATCTCATGATCGTTGGGCTTCAGCCCATGACGCGAATCGATCAGCACGAGCGCCCGGCGCAAGGTGACGCGGCCGCGCAGGAACCGGCGGACCATGTCGTTCCACGCCTCCACCTTCTCCTTCGATTCCTTGGCATAGCCGTAGCCGGGCATGTCCACCAGCTTCAGCCGGTCGCCAAGGTTGAAGAAGTTGAGCTGCTGCGTCCGGCCCGGCGTGTTGGAGGTGCGGGCCAGCGTCTTGCGCCCGGTCAGCGCGTTGACGAGGCTCGACTTGCCGACATTCGACCGGCCGGCGAACGCGACCTCCGGCAGGTCGGCCTCCGGCAGCTGATTCAGCGCGTTGGCGCCCCAGACGAAGTCGCACTCCTTGGCGAACAGCAGCCGCCCGGCCTCCAGCGCGGCCTCGTCGAAGCCGGAAACGATGCTGGGGGTGTCGGGGGTCGACGTGTCGGGGGTGGTCATGGCGGGCGCTCTCGTTGGGATCGGCTAAAAAACATACCGCCGGCAGAGGCCCGTCAAGGGTCTTTGCCGGCGGTACGTCTCAGACATTGGGCAGAGGAGGGATCGGGCCGATCAGACCTTCACGCCCATGCGCTTCATGATGGTCCACTGCTGCAGGACCGACAGCGTGTTGTTCCAGGCCCAGTAGATCACCAGACCGGCCGGGAAGCCGGCGAGCATGAAGGTGAAGACGATGGGCAGGAACTGGAACACCTTCTGCTGGACCGGGTCCGGCGGGGCCGGGTTCATCTTCTGCTGGAACCACATGGTCACGCCCATGATCAGCGGCCACAGGCCGAGATGCAGCATGGTCGGCGGGCTCCACGGGATCAGGCCGAACAGGGTGAACAGGTTCGTCGGATCGGGCGAGGACAGGTCGTGGATCCAACCGAAGAACGGCGCATGCCGCATTTCGATGGTCACGAACAGCACCTTGTAGAGCGAGAAGAACACCGGGATCTGGATCAGGATCGGCAGGCAGCCGGACACCGGGGAGACCTTCTCGCGCTTGTACAGCGCCATCAGCTCCTGGTTCATGCGCGCCTGATCGTCGCTGAACTTCTCGCGCAGCTCCTGCATCTTGGGCTGCAGAGCCTTCATCTTGCTCATCGCCTGATAGGACTTGTTGGCGAGCGGGAAGAAGACGGCCTTGACGCAGACGGTCAGCACCAGGATGGCGATGCCGAAGTTGCCGATGACACGACCCAGGAAATCCAGCGCGTAGAAGAACGGCTTGGTCAGGAAGTAGAACCAGCCGAAATCGATCGCGAGGTCGAAGTTCTTGATGTTCAGCTTCTCGGAGTAGCTGTCGAGCAGCTTCACCTGCTTGGCGCCGGCGAACAGGCGGCCGGTGTTCTCGACCGAGGCACCCGGCGCGACCGTGACCGGCGCACCCATGGTATCGGTCTGGTAGCGGTCGGTGTTGGCGACCTGATTGTAGAGGAAGCGCGCGGTGACCTTCTCGTTCGGGTCAGGCACCAGCGACACCAGCCAATACTTGTCGGTGATGCCGATCCAGCCGCCGGTCGTTTCCTTGGAGATGCTGCCGGCCTTGCGGACGTCGTCGTACTTCTCTTCGGTCAGCGAGCCGTTGAAGACGCCGAGCGGGCCTTCATGCAGGATGTAATAGCCCGACGTGTGCGGCGTGCCGGTGCGCGACACCAGGCTGTAGGGCAGCAGCGTGACCGGGTTGGCGCCGATGTTGCGGACCGACTGCGTCACCGTGAACATGAAGTCCGGGTCGACGGCGATCTTGCGCTCGAACACCAGCCCCTGGCCGTTGTCCCAGGTCAGGGTCAGCGGCTTGTCCGGGGTCAGCGCTGTGCCGTCGGCGGTCCAGCGGGTGGTCGCGGTCGGGGTGGCGATGCCGGCGCCCTGCGGCACCCAGCCGAACTCGGCATAATAGGCGGCGGGCGTGCCGGCCGGGGCCAGCAGCACGATCTCCGGGCTCTTCGGGTCCGGCGTCTCGTGGTACTGCGCCAGCGTCAGGTCGTCGATGCGGCCGCCGACGAGGTTGACGGACCCGTGCAGGGCCGGCGTGTCGATCTTCACGCGGGTGCCGGCCGCCAGCTGCTCGGCGAGCAGCTCGGGGCGCTCCTTCGCGACCTCTGCCGTGCCGGGTGGCTGCTGGGCGGGCACGCCGGGGGCCGGCACCGGCACCGACTGCTCCGTCTGGGCGGCCTGCTGGGCGGCGAGTTGCTTCTGCTGCTCCACCCGCGGCTTTTCATAGAAATACTGGAAGCCCAGAAGGATGGCGATCGACAGGGCAATCGCGATGATGAGGTTGCGTTGGTCGGTCATGGCGTCCCGGTTGCCGTGGGGCCTTTGGAAGAAGGGCGGCGTGTGCGCGGCCTTGTTACGGGTTTTCGCCGGGCTGGGCAACCGCCGCATACCCTTTTTCCCGCAGGCCACAGCGATGGGACGCCTGGGGCGCCCCCTGCGGAGCGGGATCGGGCACGGGATCCCATCCCGACCCGCCCCAGGGATGGCAACGCCCGAGCCGGCGCACCGTCAGCCATCCCCCCCGGATGGCGCCGTGCTTTTCCAGCGATTCGATGGCGTAGCAGGAGCAGGTCGGCTGGAAACGGCAATGCCAGCCCACGAAGGGCGACAAGGTCCAGCGATAGAGATAAATGAGCGCGCGGAGCAGGTGCGCGAGCGGGCTGAGGCCGGCGATGCGAAACATGACGTCGCTGGCCTCCTACCCTTCCGCCTCGCGCCACAGGCCGAGGCGCTTCAGCCCGGCGGTCAGGTCGCCGAGCAGATCGGTCCACGGCCGCTCGGCCGTGCCGCCGCGGGCGACCAGGACGAAGTCGTGGCCGGGCGCCGCATGAACGGTCAAAATCTGCCGCGCTGCCTCACGCAAACGGCGGCGGGCGCGATTGCGCACCACCGCGTTGCCGACCTTGCGGCTCGCCGTCAAACCGAAACGGATCGGCGGACCGCCGTCGGCGGGCCGCTGCTTGTCGTCGTGCCGGCGCACCTGGAGGATCAGGCCGGGAGCCACATGCTTGCGCCGTGTCCCGGCCACGGCCAGAAATTCCGGCCGCCGCATCAGGCGCCCGACCTCGTGGTCCGGCGCCGCCATCGCGGGGATCAGGCGCTCAGGACCTTGCGGCCACGGGCGCGGCGACGGGCGATGACCTTGCGGCCGCCGACGGTCGACATGCGGTGGCGGAAGCCGTGGCGACGCTTACGCACGATTTTGGACGGCTGGAACGTGCGCTTCATGGCGCCTACTCCTTAAGCTTTGCTGATGGTGGCGGGAAGAAGACGCCCGGCCGGATGGCCGGGCGCCGAACCTATGAACCTGAAACGAACCGAAAGGCGCCTTACTCGGCAGCCCGGCGGCCGTTGACCATGCCGCGGCCGGTGGTGCGCTCGGCGATGCGGGCGGCCTTGCCGCGCAGATCGCGCAGGTAGTACAGCTTGGCGCGACGGACGGCGCCCTTGCGGACCAGCTCGATCGAGTCGATGCGCGGGGAGTACAGCGGGAACACGCGCTCCACGCCCTCGCCGTAGCTGATCTTGCGAACGGTGAAGGAGCTGTTCAGGCCGGCGTTCTTGCGGGCGATCACGACGCCCTCATAGGCCTGGACACGCTCGCGCGTGCCTTCGACGACCTTCACGTTCACGCGGACGGTATCGCCCGAGGAGAACTCCGGGATCGTCTTGCCACCGAGGGCCTTCTCGATCTGCTCCTGCTCGAGCTGCTGCAACAGGTTCATAGCACTACCCCTTTTCTATCGGCGCGCCTCGCGGCGGACCGTCACTCCGGTTTCGGGTCGCGCCGGCGAGCCTGCCGCCGACCCTTGTTCGTAACAGTTTCTGCCGGACGGCTCGCCTGGTAGAGCGACCACAGGTCCGGCCGTCGGGCCTCCGTGATCTTCTCCGCCTCGGCCAGCCGCCAGGCCTTGACCTTTCCGTGGTGACCGGAGAGCAGAACCTCCGGCACCGCGCGTTCCACACCCTGTCCGTCGGTCCAGACCGCCGGCCGGGTGTAGTGGGGGTATTCGAGCAACCCCCGTTCGAAACTCTCTTCGCCCGCCGTCTCCACGTTGCCCATGACGCCAGGGAGCAAGCGCACCACGGCATCCATCAGGCTGAGCGCGGCGAGTTCCCCGCCGGACAGCACGAAATCCCCGAGGCTGACCTCTTCGAGGCCGTGCGCATCGAGGACCCGCTGGTCCACCCCTTCGTACCGGCCGCAGAGCAGCGTCACCACCGGGGTGGCGGCCAACTCCTTGACCAGTTCCTGGTTCAGCACCCGTCCGCGAGGCGACAGATAGATCGCCCGGCCGCGTCCCGGTGCCCCCACAGGTCCCGCCGTCGCGGTCAAAGCCGCGTCCAGCACGTCGGGCCGCATGACCATGCCGGCCCCTCCGCCGAAGGGGGTGTCGTCGACGGAGCGGTGTTTATCGCGCGCGAACGAGCGAATGTCCACCGATTCCAGTGCCCAGACTCCATTTTCCAACGCCTTGCCGGCCAGCGAGTGGCCGAGCGGCCCCGGAAACATTTCCGGGAACAGCGTCAGAACCTTGGCCGTCCAGACCCGCGGACCGTCGGCGCCGTAATTCACGGCCCCTCCTCCCCGCGCTGGTCTCCGCCCTCTTCCCCCTCGTCCTCCTCCGCCTCGTCACCGGAACCCTCGCGGGCTTCGATCACGGCCGGAAGATCGACGACGATGCGACCGCCCCGGACATCGACCACCGGCACGCAGGCCTTGGAGAAGGGAAGCATCTCCAGCGGCCCGCCGGCGGTTCGAACTTCGAGCACGTCGCCGGCTCCGAAGTCGTAGATCGCCTTTACCGTGCCGTAGACGGTTCCGTCGGCGAGTTCCGCACGCAGGCCGATCAGGTCGGCATGGTAGAACTCGTCCTCGTCCTCCGTCGCCGGCAGGACGCTGCGGTCCACATAGAGCCGCACACCGGCCAGCGCCTGCGCCTGTTCGCGGCTGGTCACCCCGTCGACCTTGGCCAGGAAGTTGTCCTTGACCATGCCCTGGAGCGTCACCGTGAAGCGGCGGGCGCCGTTCTCGTCCGACAGCGGGCCATAGGTCATGATGTCGGCGGGTTCGGCGGTGAAGCTGCGCAGCTTCACCAGCCCCCGCACGCCGTGCGATCCCGCGAACTGGCCGACACAGATTTTGGCGGTCATCGAAGGAGCACCCGGCACGTCGTCACGACCTCAACCCTGCGGGCCAAGAGGCCCACCCTCAACCTCAGCCCCAAGCTCAGCCTTCTGCGGCAGCCGCGGCAGCGGCGGCCTCGGCCTTCAGACGCTCCTGCGCCTTGGCCTTCGGAGCCGACTTCTTCGGGGTCTCGCGGACGGCGGGCTTCTCGACCAGGCCGGCATTGGCCAGGAAGTGCACGACGCGGTCGGTCGGCTGGGCGCCGACCGACAGCCAATGCTTGGCGCGCTCGGCGTTCAGGATGATGCGCTGCTCGTGCTCGCGCGGCAGCATCGGGTTGTAGGTGCCGATCTTCTCGATGAAGCGGCCGTCACGCGGGCTGCGGGCGTCCGCGATGACGATCGAGTAGAACGGACGCTTCTTCGCACCACCGCGAGCCAGACGAATCTTCAGAGCCATTGGTCGAAACTTTCTCTTCTCAAGTCAAACAGGTATCAGGTGATTTCGTAAGGCGGTCAGGTCAGCCGAAAGGCCCCTTGCCGCCAAAGCCGCCGAGTCCCTTCGGCAGCAGATTTCCCAGGCCGCCGCGCAGCATCCCCTTCTTCCCAAGCTTCTGCACCTGCTTCATCATTCCGCGCATGGTCTCGAACTGCTTCAGCAGCTTGTTGACCTCCTGCACCGAGGTGCCGGAACCGGCGGCGATTCGCTTGCGGCGCGAAGCCTTGATGATGTCGGGGTTCTTGCGTTCCGCCTTGGTCATCGAGGAGATGATCGCCTCCTGGCGCTTGATCATCCCGTCGTCGACGTTGGCGTCCTTCAGCTGGTCCTTGATCTTGCCGATGCCCGGCAGCATCCCCATCAGGCCGGACATGCCGCCCATCTTGCGGAGCTGCTTCAGCTGCATCGCCATGTCGTCGAGGTCGAAGCCCTGGCCCTTCTCCATCTTGCGGGCGAGCTTTTCGGCTTCGTCCTTATCGATGGTCTCGACGGCCTTTTCCACCAGCGACACCACGTCGCCCATGCCGAGGATACGGCCGGCGATGCGGTCGGGGTGGAAGGACTCCAGCGCGTCGATCTTTTCGCCGACGCCCAGCAGCTTGATCGGCTTGCCGGTGATCTGGCGCATCGACAGGGCCGCACCGCCACGGGCGTCGCCGTCGATGCGGGTCAGCACGATGCCGGTGATGCCGACCTTGTCGTTGAAGTTGGTGGCGACGGTGACGGCGTCCTGGCCGGTCATCGCATCGGCGACCAGCAGCGTTTCCGCCGGCTTGGTCGCGTCGCGGACCGCCGCGACCTCCGCCATCAGCTCCTCGTCGATGGCGAGGCGGCCGGCGGTGTCGAGCATGACGACGTCATAGCCTTCGAGACGGCCGGTCTCGATGGCGCGTTTGGCAATGGCGACCGGGTCCTGGCCCGGCACGATCGGCAGCGTCGCGACGCCGGTCTGCTCGCCGAGAACCTTCAGCTGTTCCTGGGCGGCCGGACGGCGGACGTCCAGCGAGGCCATCAGGACCTTCTTGCGCTCCTTCGTCTTCAGACGGAGCGCGATCTTGGCGGTGCTGGTGGTCTTGCCCGAGCCCTGCAGGCCGACCATCAGGATCGGCACCGGGGCGGCGGCATTCAGGTTGATGTCGGCGCCTTCGCCCAGCATCTCCACGAGGTTGTCGTGGACGATCTTGATGACCTGCTGGCCGGGGGTGACGGACTTCAGCACCTCCTGCCCGACGGCGCGCTCCTTCACCTGGGTGACGAACTGCTTGACGACGGGCAGCGCGACGTCGGCCTCCAGCATCGCCACGCGAACTTCGCGCAGTGCAGCGGAGACGTCCTCCTCGGTCAGCGCGCCACGGCGGCGCAGCTTGTCGAAGATGTCGCCCAGGCGTCCGGTCAGGCCTTCGAACATGCGTTACTCGTTCCCCAGTTCCGGGTCCAGCGTCAGAGCCGCCACCCGCACAAGCACGAAAGCGCCAGTGCGCGAATTTCGCGGACTGGCGGAGATACCCGGCATGGGGCCGGGGTACCCGGTCTATCGACTTGGCGGAAGACAGGTCGGCGGACCATAGAGAAGCCGGAACCACGAGTCAACCGTTGCAAGCGGTCCTTGGACTCCCGCCGAAGGTCGCCCTTGCGGGGACGCGGTTATCGGTCGCAACCTTGTCACAGTCCGCCGACTCTTAACCAAATTTTGGCGACTCTTTCGGATTATGGGTTACCAAATAGAGAAGGTATGCCGGCGATGTCGTCCGCCCAGGGCTTCGGGTCCAACAGTCCGCGCACCAAGCTGACCCAGAGCCAGCTCAACGCGATCCTGTTGCGGCACCAGGCATTCCGTAAAAGCCAGCCCGGCGGCGTGCGCGCCAACCTGAAGATGCGGGACCTGTCGCATCTCGACCTGTCCGGCATCGACCTGTCCGACGCCGATCTGTCGGGCGCCAAGCTGTTCAGCGCGCGGCTGACCGGCGCCAACCTTTCCAACGCCAACCTCTATGCCGCCGACCTGCGGCTCGCCAACCTTGAGAAGGCCGACCTGCGTCGGGCCGACCTGCGCGGCGCGTGCCTGCGCGGCGCGGTGCTGAGCGAGGCGACGCTGGTGGAGGTCGACCTGCGCGACGGCACGCTGCTGCATTACGACGCCAGCGGCGAGATGTACACGCAGGAGTATGAGGATTCGGTCCTGACGTCGGAACTGACGGCGGCGACCATCCGCGGCGCCGACCTGTCGCGGGCGAAGATCGCCAACGCCTTCGTCATGCAGACCGACCTGACCGACGCCATCCTGCGCGGCACGAAGTTCATGCGCGCCAACCTGACCGGCTCCAACCTAACCGGCTGCGACCTGACCGACGCCGACCTGACGGAGGCCAACCTGTCGGGCGCCCGCTTGTCGGGGGCGGTGATGACCGGCTGCGCCATCAACCGCACCAACTTCAGCGGCGCCACCATGATCGGCGCCATCCTCGACGCCGCCCAGATGCGCTCGCCCAACCTGCAGGCGGCGGTTCTGGCCAAGACGCTGGAGAACCCGGAAGACGACCTGCGCGAGATGCTGATGGAGCATCTGAGCTGGATCGACAGCGGCGGCAAGGCCGGCAAGCGCGCCGACCTGTCGGCGCTGGACCTGTCGGGCCGCAAGCTGGACGGCATCAACCTGTCGGCGGCGATCCTGCAATGCATCGCACTGCGCGGCGCCAACCTGTCGGGTGCGGCGATGGCGATAGCCGACCTGTCGTTGGCTGACATGCGCAAGGCCAACCTGTCGAAGGCCGATCTGCGCGGCGTGAATTTCGAGCGCGCCACCCTGACCGGTGCCGACCTGACCGGCGCCCAGCTTGGCCCCGTCCATATCCAGACGATGAGCGGCCATATCTGGCGCGCCAATCTGCAACGCGCCCGGCTGGGCATGGCGCTGCTGTGCAAGGCCGACCTGCGCAAGGCCAACCTCGCCGGGGCAAATCTGGCCGGAGCCGACCTGACCGGCGCCGACCTGACCGAAGCCGATCTGACCGGCGCCGACCTGACCGGGGCCGTGCTGGACGGCACCACGATGGATCAAGCGATCGTCGAGGAGGCGATCGGGCTGGCCAGTTGAAGCGATCGTCCCGGCTCCGGGTCAGGAGTCGGATCAGACGGGGGTCCCGCCCCGCTTCGCCAGCCAATCGCCGGAGCTGTAGACGCTGCGGACATGGTGGACCAGCAGGTTGCGGGCATCGATCAACTGGCCCATCCGCTCGCGGCAGGCGACGATGCCGGTGTCGGGGTGATAGACCGGCGCCAGTTCACGGAAACGCCGCCTCACCTGATCCTCGTCGAAACACCATTCATTGACGAAACCGAACAGCTGCGCCGCGTCGCGCACTTCGGTGATCTGACCGTCGAGCGGCTGGAAGGACAGGCGCTGCAGCGCGTGGGCCAGCGTCTTGTTGCGGTAGCCCAGCGTCTCCACCGCGGCTTCCAGCCGGCGCACGTCTTCGGCCGGCAGGATGCGGGCGCCCGGATCGGCAAGCGCCAGGGCGGCGGCCAGCGCCCTGCGGATCGCGGCGTCGCAGGATTCCACGCCCTCCACCTCCAGCACCGCTTCCCCGCCCGAGTCGCGCAATCCGGGATCGGCTGCCCCCTCCGGGGCCAGCAGCAGGGCGGCCGTCACGAGCGCCGACACCCCCACCCCGCGCAGGGCGGCAAGCTCCAGCACCGCGGCGCGAAAATGCGCGCCGCAGGGCACGGATCGGCCGGGGGCTGGCATGGGACTGGACTCTTCCGGTGCGGTCATCGTCGGCGCCAACACTTGGTGGAAGCGGGCGCGAATCTACGCAAACTCTTGAATCGCCGCAATCACGCGGATGGACGCGGCCGGAAGGATTTGAGCCGGACGGAGTATCGCACGTGGGCTCAGTGCGTCCTCATCGCCCCCGGCTTGGCCGGCAGGCGGTTGAGCAACTCGTCGATATAGGCGGTCTCGTCCTTGCCGGACATGGCGGCGAAGCCCTTCAGCATCTGGCTGCCGAAGGAGAAGACGCTGGACAGGTCGATGCGCCACGCCCCGCCTTCGCGCACGAAGTCGGCCGGAACCAGCGCCGGCCGGTTGTCGACCATCAGCAGGCCCGATGCCCGGTCACCCTTGACCCGCACCGGCCCCAGAGAGCTGCGGGAAATGACGTTGGGGCCGAGCCAGCCGGCCTTCAGCGCATGGTTGGCGATGTCGCCGACCGACATGCGGCGCAGTTCGGACGGGCCGAGATAGCGGCGCAGACCCATGGCGGCGAAGCGCTCGGCCGGTTCCAGCCGCTGCAGCGGCGCGTCGCCGGGCTGGCGGGCGGCGTCACGCACCGACTCCAGCGCTTTGACCGAGTTGCGGGTGAGCAGCGGGATCACCGCCGACCCCCGCTTTTCGGCCAGCGCGCTGCGGGCGGCGTCGAAGGTCGCGGCGACCTCGCGCTCCTCCGGCGTTTCGCGCGGCGGGGCGGCGAAGCTGGTGGATGCTGCGATCAGGATGACGAAGAAGGCGAGGAAAGCAACACGCATGCCAGGGAAAACCCGAAAACGGTTGGAAACGTCACGCCTTCTCCTCGACGCCGAAGAATTCGAGCTGCCAGCGCATCTCTTCATCGGTCATCGGATAGTGCGTGCCGTCGCGAGCATTAAGCGCCGTTTTTGGCGGAATCTGGGCAAGCCGCAACTGGACCTGCCGGGCGAAGCGCATGGTCAGCCCGGCGCGCCACACCAGCGCGGTGACGGCGCGCGGCGCATGGGTGGCGACGATGCGGTCGACCACCGGAAGCGGGATTTGCGACAGCTCCGCCAGCGCCGCCATGACGAAGCCGCGGTCGCCCTCCACCATGGACCCCTCGATCAGCTTCTCGGTCAGCTTGCCTTCCTTGTTCAGGCGGGCCGCCTTGTCGCTGGGGCGTTCCACCGGCTTCTCCGGCCCGGCGGCACCGCCGACCGCCTCCTCGCCGAAATCGACCGGGCCAAGCGGCTGGCCGGGCGCGGTGCCGGCCGCCGCCTGCCCCACCCGCTGGCGCACCGCCTCCACCAGCCCGCGCGCCGCCTCCGGATCGAGGTCGTCGCGGTCCTGCAGAACCTTCAGCAGATTGTCGGCGACGAAGCTGGCCAGCCGCGCCACCGCACGCGCCGGCAGCCGCGGACGGCGGACCAGCGGCGAATGCCAGGGCTCGTGCTGCGGCGCCTGATCGAGGATGCGGTCGAGCGTCTCTTCGCGGATCTGGGCCGACGGGTTGCCGAGCAGCGCCGTCACCGCCGCCTCGTCGTCGGAGCGCGCGATGGCGTCGGCGACGGAGGCGGAGACGTTGTGCCGGCTGGCGATGGCGGTCATCGCGCCCCGCACCGGCCCCTTCATGATGATGTCGGTCAGATCCTCTTCGGTGAGGATCGGCGAATGCTGCAGGACCGGTGCGCAGACCGACAGCTCCACGTCGCGGGCCAGCCGGTTGATGACGCCGTGCGGGGCGTTGGGCAGGTCCTTCAGCGCCTCGGCCAGGATGCCGCGCACCTCCGTCGCCTGGTCGCGCGCCAGCGTTTCCAGGCATTCCACCGTCAGCCGTTCGATCTGGATCGCCTGATCGGCCGACAGCTCCGGCAGCAGGCGGGCGATCTTCTGCGCCACCGCCTGCCGCACCATGACCTCGCGGTCCTTGGCCAGCAGCAGGTCGGCCTGCCGCGGCGTTCCGGCATTGGTGGCGATCGCGCGCCGCACCTCGGCCGCGGCGTCGGCGGCCAGGAAATACAGCAGCTCCGGCCGGGTCTTGGGATGCTCGGCGACCTTCCGGCGAACCGCCGGATCCTCGCTCTGCACCATCCGCTTGGCGGATTCGTAGTCGGCGGGGTCGAGTGTCTCGGGACGCGGGGAGGCGGGCGGGGTCACGGGGCGGGCTCCGCGGCGGAAATGTCGGACGAAGATACCTGGAAGACCGGAGCCAGGGCGTAATGGCCCTTGCCGCTCTTCTTGGCGTCGTACATGGCGGCATCGGCGCGGTCGGTCAGCTCGCGCACCGTCTCGCCGCGGCCGGGGGTATGCACGGCGATGCCGATCGACAGGCCCAGCGGTTTCTCCGGGCTTGCCGACAGGTGGGCAAGGTCACGCATGCCGTTCAGCAGCCGATCGGCGACGATCCGCGCCTTCTCCTCGTCGGTGCGGCCCAGCCACAGCACGAACTCGTCGCCACCCAACCGTCCCGGCAGGTCGCCCGGCCGCACCCCGGTGGTCAGCAGCGTGCCGATGGCCTTCAGCACCGTGTCGCCCTGCTGGTGGCCGTGCAGGTCGTTGACCGCCTTGAAGTTGTCCAAGTCGACATAGAGCAGGGCCGACGGCCCGCTGTCCGGCCGCGAGATCGATTCCTCCAGCCGTTCGAAGAAGGTGCGGCGGTTGAACAGGCCGGTCAGCCCGTCGCGCTCCGACAGGCGGCGCAGCCGCTCCTGATAGGCGAGATGGGCATGGGCGATGCCGATATGGTCGGCCACGCCAGACATCAACTGGCGGTCGTCGTCGTCCCAGGGCTCCGAATCGCCGGTGCGCCAGACCAGCAGCGCGCCGTTCACCGCCTGCCGGTACTCGGTCCGCTCGCCGATCAGCTGCACGTCGCCCAGCCGGTCGGCCAGTTGCCCTTCGCCATTGGCGATGCGGTCAAGCAGCGCGGTGCCGACCTCCGGCAATTCCGCGCCGAACTCCGCCACCAGCGACAGGGCGACACGACCCCCGCCCGCGGCGCCGGCGCTGCCGCCCCCCTCCTCCGCCCGGTAGATCCGGCAGCCGTCGGCGCTGAGCGCCCGCGCCGTCTCCGTGGCGGCCACCACCAGCGCTTCCGCGGCGTCGAGCCGGTCGCGCAGGGTGTGGACGATGTGGCCGAGCAGCCGTTCGCGATAACGGATGCGCGCCAGTTCGTTGGAGCGCAGCACCTGTTCGGTCACGTCGCGGCAGACGCCGCGGGCGCCGATCCAGTCGCCCTGCGGCCCGAACAGCGGCAGGGCGGAGGCGACGATGCAGGCCGGCGTGCCGTCGGCGCTCTTCAGCCAAAGCTCGGACTGATCGACGGCGCGGCGGCAGTCGAAGGGCATCGGCAGGTCTTCCGCATCCTCCAGCGCCAGGCTGCGCGGGTCGCGGCCGATCAGCGCGTCGGCCGGATAGCCCAGCGCGCCCTTGTGGCTGACGAAGACGAAGGTGCCGTCCGGTCCCGTTTCCCAGGCGAAGTCGGAGGAGACCTCCACCAGATCCTTGTAGCGCCGCCGCGATTCGGTCAGCGTGTGGCGCAGCTGCCGTTCCAGCGTGTCGTCGCGGCCCAACAGCAGGAAGCCGCCGTCGGGCAGCGGCACGCCGGCCCATTCGACGATCATGATCCCGCGCAGCGATTCCACCGGCACCGAGCGCAGCCCCGGCGCCACGCTTGACCCCGACAGCCAGTTGCGCAGTTCCGGCAGCCAGCGCGGGTCGCTGTCCATCATGTCTTCCGCCTCGGCATTGGCTTCGGCGACGGCCAGCGCCGCATCCAGCCGCAGGGCCGGGCCGGGATACAGCGCGACCAGCGTCACGGGGCCGGTCGGACCGGCATTGGTGGCGGAAGTACCGGTGGTCAGGAGAAGGTCCACGGCGATCCCAGATCGGCGGGCCACGAGGCGGACGAGCCGCGCGGCGGGCGGGGTGAAAAACCTTAGGCTGCAAACCGTTATAAGGTCCGGCCCATGCTACCTCTTTAGGGGTTAATCTTCAATCAACCAACGATGCGGGGGAGCCCCCATGGCGGCGGCTCGACCCAAGGGACGGGCCGACGCTGCGACCATGTGAAGCGCCTTGCGGCGGCACGCCGGCGGCCCCATTCTTGGGGGATGACCGTCCCGACCTCCCCCGCCGCTCCGGCGCCCGACTCCGCCACCGGATCCGCCGGCAATCCCCTTGCCGCGCTGCGCGACCGCGCCGTGTGGATCTTCGACCTCGACAACACGCTCTACCCGGCGTCCTGCAACCTGTTCGCCCAGGTCGACCGCCGGATCAACGAGTTCATCGCCGCCCACTTCAACATCGGCATGGACGAAGCGCGGGTGCGGCAGAAGCATTTCTTCCGCGAATACGGCACCACGCTGCGCGGCCTGATGATGGAGCATGACGTCGATCCGGTCGCCTACATGGACTATGTCCACGACATCGACGTGACCGGCGTCCAGCCCTCCGCCCTGCTGGCCGATGCGCTCGGCCGCCTGCCGGGCCGCAAGATCATCTACACCAACGGCTCGGTCCGCCATGCCGAGAATGTCGCCGGCCGGCTCGGCATCCTCGACCGGTTCGAGGCAGTGTTCGACATCGCCGCCGGCGGTTTCGTGCCGAAGCCCGATCCCCGCCCCTACGCCACGCTGGTGGAGCGCCACGGCGTCGACCCGGCCGACGCCTGCATGGTGGAGGACATCGCCCGCAACCTCGCGCCCGCCCATGCGCTGGGCATGACCACCGTCTGGGTCCGTGGCGAGAAGGAGTACGAGAAGGCCGGTGTCGGCGCCGGGATCCACATCGACCACACCGTGGACGATCTGCCCTCCTGGCTGGCCGCGGTGGCGGGGGTGTAGGGCTTTGTCGCAAACCGGCCGATGCCCGCCGCGGGTATGGTTGACAGCGGGCGCGATGCGGCTCCATGGTGCCGTCCCTTGACAATCGACAGCAGAACGACCGCGCCATGAGCCACGCCAGCCTGCAAGCCACCATCGACGCCGCCTGGGAAAACCGGGCCGATCTCACCACCGCCACCACCGGCCCCGTCCGCGACGCCGTGAACGCGGCGCTGGATGCGCTCGATGCCGGCGACCTGCGCGTCGCGGAGAAGACCGCGGACGGCTGGAAGGTCAACCAGTGGCTGAAGAAGGCGGTTCTGCTGTCCTTCCGCCTGAACGCCAACGAGATGATCCCCGGCGGCCCCGGCGGCTCGTCCTGGTTCGACAAGGTGCCGCCGAAGTTCGAAGGCTGGACCGAAGGCCAGTTCCAGAACGCCGGCTTCCGCGCCCTGCCCGGCGCCATCGCCCGCAAGTCGTCCTATGTCGCCCCCGGCGTCATCCTGATGCCGAGCTTCGTCAATGTCGGCGCCTATGTCGACAGCGGCACCATGGTCGACACCTGGGTCACCGTCGGGTCCTGCGCCCAGATCGGCAAGAACGTCCACCTGTCGGGCGGCGTCGGCATCGGCGGCGTGCTGGAGCCGCTGCAGGCCGACCCGGTCATCATCGAGGACAACTGCTTCATCGGCGCCCGTTCGGAGATCGTCGAGGGCGTGATCGTCGAGGAAGGCGCCGTCATCTCCATGGGCTGCTACATCGGCGCCTCGACCAAGATCATCGACCGCCACACCGGCGAGGTCTTCATGGGCCGCGTCCCGGCCTATTCGGTCGTCGTCCCCGGCTCGCTGCCCGGCAAGCCGCTGCCCGACGGCACCCCGGGGCCGAGCCTGTACTGCTGCGTCATCATCAAGCGCGTCGACGAGAAGACCCGCTCGAAGACGGCGATCAACGACCTGCTGCGGGATTGATCCAAACGGAAGAAGACTTTGGGGCGATAGCGCAGGCCGCTATCGCCCTTGCCTTTCCGGCGCCTCCCACAATACCATCGCCGCATGAACAACGCCCATCGCGCGACGCTTGCCGCCATTTTCGCGCGGCCGACCTCCGCTTCGATCCGCTGGGCGGACATCGAGGCGCTGGTGATCGCGTTGGACGGTGTCGTCGAGGAGCGCGCCGGTAGCCGCGTCTGGATCGAGGTCCGCGACCGTGGCGCGGTCTTCCACCGTCCCCATCCCCGGCCGGAGGCCAAGAAGGGCGCGGTGGATGCGGTGCGCAAGTTGCTGATCAACGCGGGGATCACGCCATGACGATGGAATACAAGGGCTATGTGTCCGGTCCCATCGATTTCGACCCGGAGGACGGGACCTTCTCCGGTACGGTTGCCGGCCTGTCTGACGTCATCCATTTCGAAGGCGGCAGCGCGCAGGATCTGTGGGACAGCTTCCGCGGAAGCATCGACGAATATCTGGCGATCTGCGCCGAGAAAGGTCGCACGCCCGACAAGCCTTTCAGCGGCAAGATGCTGGTGCGCGCCACGCCGGAACTGCACCGGAAGGCTGCCTTGCGCGCCGCCGCCGAAGGCATCAGCCTGAGCCAATGGGTCGCCCGCCAGATCGACGCGGCCCCCTGACCGACGAAGACCAACCGGACAGCCCATGACCATCGACCCCGTCGCTCTCGCCCAGGACCTGATCCGCTGCTCCAGCGTCACACCGCGCGACGACGGCGCGCTGAGTGTGCTGGAGGCGGCGCTGACGCCGATGGGCTTCACCTGCCACCGCCTGCGCTTCCAGCAGGAGGGGACGGAGCCGGTGGAGAACCTCTATGCCCGGCTCGGCACCGAAGGACCCAACTTCTGCTTCGCCGGCCACACCGACGTGGTGCCGCCGGGCGACAAGGGCTGGACCGTCGATCCCTTCGCCGGCGAGGTGATGGGCGGACGCCTGTTCGGCCGCGGCGCCGTCGACATGAAGGGCGCCATCGCCGCCTTCGTCGCCGCCGTGTCGCGCCGGTTGCAGGATGGGCCGCCCGCCGGATCGATCAGCCTGCTGATCACCGGTGACGAGGAAGGGGTGGCGATCAACGGCACCCGCAAGGTTCTGGACTGGCTGGCCGAGCGCGGCGAGCGCATCGATGCCTGCGTGGTGGGGGAGCCGACCAACCCCAAGGCGCTGGGCGACATGATCAAGATCGGCCGGCGCGGCAGCCTGAGCGGCTTCCTGACCGTGTTCGGCGCGCAAGGGCACGTCGCCTATCCGCATCTGGCCGACAACCCGCTGCCGCGGCTGGTCCGCATGCTGGCCGCCATCACCGAACACCCGATGGACGAGGGCACGGCGCATTTCCAGCCCTCCACCCTGGCGCTGACCACCATCGACGTCGGCAACAAGGCGACCAACGTCATCCCGGCGCAGGGGAAGGCGACCTTCAACATCCGCTTCAATGACGCCCACACCCCGGCCAGCATCGAGGCGTGGCTGCGCCAAACCTTCGACGCCATCGGCGGCGCCTATGAACTGGAGATCTATTGCTCCGGCGACAGCTTCGTCACCCCGCCCGGCCCGCTGACCGAGCTGGTGGCGGAGGCGGTGGAGGGGGTGACCGGGCGCCGGCCGGACTATTCGACCACCGGCGGCACGTCGGACGCCCGCTTCATCAAGAATGTCTGCCCGGTGGTAGAGTTCGGGCTGGTCGGCCAGACCATGCACAAGGTGGACGAATATTGTTCGGTGGAGGATCTGCGACAGCTGACCGCCATCTACGAATCGATCCTGAAGGGCGTGTTCACGCGCCTTGCCGGGTGAGAAGCCTGACCGGGACACCACGATGCCGCTGACCACCCCCGCCATCCTGTCCGCCCTGTCCGGCGCGTGGCGGCTGGCCCGTTTCGACCGGACGGGGATGGAGTTCTTCGACCGCACGCCGGACGGTGCGCTGAACTCCTTCTACGCCGCGCTGGTGGTGCTGCCGGCCTATGCGCTGCTGCTGGCGATCCGGCTGTGGGACCAGCTGGATGGCACGCCGATCCTGCAACTGGTGACGGTGGAGGGCATCGCCTACGTCGTCAGCTGGACCGCCTTCCCGCTGGCCCTGTTCCGCATCGCGTCGCTGCTGGGCAGGGAGCAGCTCTATCCCGGTGCGCTAACCGCCTACAACTGGTCGGCGGTGGTGCAGATGATGATCTACCTGCCGACCATCGTGCTGTCCGCCACCGGCCTGCTGCCGTCGGGAGTGTCCGAAGCGCTGGTCTTCGGCGTGATGATGGCGATGCTGACCTACCAGTGGTTCGTGCTGCGCACCGCCCTGTCGCTGTCGGGGCTGGCCGCCGCGGCCCTGGTGATGCTGGACCTGTTCCTGTCGGCGGCGATCAGCGATCTGGCGGACGGGATGCTGTGAGGGTCTGATTTGCCATCGGCGTTGCCCCCTCCCCATCCCTCCCCCGCTTCGCGGGAGAGGGGGCAGGATGCTTGTCACCGTGACGTAAACGCCAGAGCGGCGGCAGTCCCCTCTCCCGCCAAAGGCGGGGGAGGGTTAGGGAGGGGGCAATAGAACTAGAGGGGGCAAAAGGCCCCCATGCCCCATCACCCCTGCGTGCTGACGCCCGCTTCGGCGAAGGTCGCCATGCCGGCGTGGCAGGCGACGGCCGACTTCACGATGTTGATCGCCAGCGCCGCACCGGAGCCCTCGCCCAGCCGCATGCCGAGATCGAGCAGCGGCTCCTTGCCGATGGCCTGCATCAGACGGGTGTGGCCCGGCTCGACCGAGCGGTGGGCGACCATGCAGTGATCAAGCGCGCGGCGGTCGGCCTTGTAGAGCACCGCGGCGGCGGCGGTGCAGGCGAAGCCGTCGAGCAGCACCGGAACGCGGGCGACGCGGGCGGCCAGGATGGCGCCGGCGATGGCGGCGAACTCGTAACCGCCCAGGCAGCGCAGCGCCTCGAACGGGTCGTCCTTGGCCTGCGGGTTGGCGGCGACGCCGGCCTCCACCGCGGCGATCTTGCGGGCGAGCCCCTCGTCGTCGATGCCGGTGCCGCGGCCGGTCCAGTCGGCCGCCTCGCCGCCGAACAGCGCGAGGCAGAGCGCCGCCGCCGAGGTCGAGTTGGCGATGCCCATCTCGCCCAGCGACAGCAGCTGGACGCCCATCTCCACCGCCATCATGCCGTAGGCCATGGTGCGACAGCATTCCTCCTCACCCATGGCCGGGCCCTGGGTGAAGTCGGCGGTCGGGTTGTCCAGGTCCAACTCGTAGACGCGCAGGTCGGCGTCGGCCACCTCGCAGAGCTGGTTGACCGCGGCGCCGCCGTTCTGGAAGTTGGCGACCATCTGCACCGTCACCTCGGCCGGATAGGCCGAGACGCCGCGGGCGGCGACGCCATGGTTGCCGGCGAAGACGGCGACGCGCGGGCGGCGCACCTCGGCCGGGTGCTGGCCCTGCCAGGTCGCCATCCACTGCGCGATCTCCTCCAGCCGGCCGAGCGAACCGGCCGGCTTGGTCAGCTGCCGTTCGCGCTGGAGGGCCGCGGTGCCGGCCTCCAGGTCGGGGCCGGGCAGGTTGCGCACGAGCGCGCGGATTTCCTCGAAGGTGACGGCGGGCTGCTGGTTGCTCATGTTCGGTCCTGAGGGGTGAGCGCCAAAAAACGGCGCGACCTTGCACCCATCCGGCCGTCAAGTCAAAGCGCCAGAGTAGGGCATTTTGACCCCGCCTCGTCGCGCTTCCGTCTTCACGCCGCCTTGGCGACGGCATCGGTCCCGGCGGCACCCGCGGTGGCCGAGGCGACCGGTGTCGCCGATTCGGACCCGACGATCCGGCCCAGCCCCAGCCCGAAGCCCATGGCGACGCCGGTGCCCGCCGTCTGGTCGGTGCGCACCGGTTCGTCACGCATGCGGCGGTGGTCCTTGTCGCGCAGGCGGGCCGGACGGCCGCTGACGCTGTCGACCTCGTCCGGCGTCTCCAGCGCGTTCAGCGCCAGCACCTGATAGATCGACAGCGGCGTGCCGTTCAGCGACTTGGCCGGCGCCATCGGCACCTGGGTGGTGAAGCCGTCCGGCATGTCCTGCTTGCGCACCGCGTCGTTCACCACCTGGGCCGGGGCGAAGTTGGCCAGCGGGTTCTCCGAGAACTTCGAGGCGAAGCGGTCGTAGATCTCCTTCAGCGACTTCGCCTTGCCGGTGGTCTTGTCGTAGAAGACGTTCTTGTTGGCCGCCGCCGCGTCGGGGAAGACGTCGCGGGCGGTGCGGCCGGGGTTCTCCTGCATCGCGTTCAGGAACTTCGACGCGCCGCCGGCCCCCAGGAAATGCGCCAGATACAGCTCGGTCGAGCCGATCTTGCCGTCCACCGTCTCCTCCAGATACTCCTTGTTGTCACGGGTGTATTCCGCGGCCATCAGGGCCGACGCGGTCGGGTCCTTGCGCAGCTCCAGGATCTCCTTCTTCATCGCCGGATCGGCGACATAGGGCCGGCCGTCGCCGCGGGTCTGGATGGCGTTGGCGTATTTGCCATAGCCATGGTCGGCGCCATGATCCTTCATCGTCTGCAGCCAAGTGCTGTCGATGAACTGGTAGAGCCCCGTCGCCGAGGAGGAGGAGGACTTTATGTCCGTGCGGTACCCGCTCTCCACGGCAGCTTTTTCCATGAGGTAGGAAAAATCGACCCCCGTCTTCGCGCTGGCATTGCGCACGGCGGCCTCCACATTGGCCGGGCCACGGGTGGCGCCAGCGGCCTGGGTGGCTGCGTTGCTGAGGTTGCCGAGGGCGGAAGCGTAGGTCATGGGTCGATCCCCGTGTGATGGCCCCGATGGGAGGCGGCCACTCCCTTGCAGACGCCATGCCAAGCAGACGGAGGCTTGATGACGCCGCGGAGCGCGCCTAGCCTTGTCATGACGCGGCATCCCGCCCTCTCGCCAAGCGCCATCCGATGCTGTATGTTAACGTATAGGTAAACCAAACAATCCTTCCCCTACAAATCCGCTCTGGGAGACTCGCCCCGCCATGACCTACACCGCTCCGGTCGACGATCTGCGCTTCGTCCTGAACGAGGTGGTGGGCCTCGACGCCATCGCCGTCCTGCCCAACTGCGACAGCGCCGCCCCCGATCTGGTCGACGCCATCCTGGAGGAGGCCGGCAAATTCGCCTCCGGCGTGCTCGCCCCGCTGAACCGGGTGGGCGACAAGGAGGGGGCGAAGCTGGAGAACGGCGTCGTCCGCACCGCCACCGGCTGGAAGGAGGCCTATGGCCAGTTCACCGAGGCCGGCTGGAACAGCCTGCCCTTCGAGCCGGAGTATGGCGGACAGGGCCTGCCTTGGACGGTCGCCTTCGCGGTGAACGAGATGTGGCAGGCCGCCAACCTGTCCTTCGGCCTGTGCCCGCTGCTGACCCAGGGCGCGGTGGATCTGCTGACCGAGCATGCCAGTGCCGAGCAGAAGGCGGTCTATCTGTCGAAGATGATCTCCGGCGAATGGACCGGGACGATGAACCTGACCGAACCGCAGGCGGGCAGCGACCTCGCTGCGGTTCGGACCAAGGCGGTGCGGGCGGAAGACGGCAGCTATCGCATCACCGGCCAGAAGATCTTCATCACCTATGGCGAGCATGACCTGACGGAGAACATTGTCCATCTGGTGCTGGCCCGCCTGCCCGACGCCCCGGCCGGCATCAAGGGCATCAGCCTGTTCATCGTGCCGAAGTTCCTGCCCAAGCCCGACGGCACGCCGGGCGAGCGCAACGACCTGCGCTGCGCCAGCCTGGAGCACAAGCTGGGCATCATGGCCAGCCCGACCGCGGTGATGGCCTATGGCGACGACGAGGGCGCCATAGGCTACCTCGTCGGCGAGGAGAACCGCGGCATCGAATACATGTTCACGATGATGAACAACGCCCGCCTCGGCGTCGGCATCCAGGGTGTGGCGATTGCCGAGCGCGCCTATCAGCAGGCCCGCGACTACGCGAAGACGCGGGTGCAGAGCAAGGATCTGGCCGATCCCAAGGGCTCCGGCGTCGCCATCATCAAGCATCCGGACGTGCGCCGCATGCTGCTGGACATGCGCGCCAAGACCGAGGCCGCCCGTGCCCTGGCGCTCTATGCCGGCACGCAGTTGGACATCTCCCGCCACCACGAGGATCCGGCGGTGCGCGCCGCAGCATCCGCGCGGGTCGACGTGCTGACCCCGATCGTCAAGGCGTGGTCGACCGACATTGGCTGCGAGGTGGCCTCCACCGGCGTGCAGATCCATGGCGGCATGGGCTTCATCGAGGAGACCGGCGCCGCCCAGCATTACCGCGACGCCCGCATCACCCCGATCTATGAGGGCACCAACGGCATCCACGGCAACGACCTGACCTTCCGCAAGACCGGCCGCGACAAGGGCGCGGCAGCGAGAGCCTTCGTCGCCGACATGCGGGCGACGGTGGAGGAACTGGGGTCCGCCCCCGGCGACGACCTCGCGGTGATCCGGACCGAGTTGTCGGCCGGGCTGGACGCGCTGGACAAGGCCATCGACTGGATGGTGGCGACCCAGGCGGAGGGCGACCTGCAAGGCGCCGCCGCCGGTGCGGTGGCGTATCTGAAGCTGTGGGGTACGGTGGCGGGCGGCTGGATGCTCGCCCGCTCGGCGATGAAGGCGATGGAGGGCATGCGCCAGCCCGGCGCCAACGCGTCCTTCCTTGAAACCAAGCTGATCGTCGCGCGCTTCTACGCCGAGCAGGTCCTGGCAACCGCCCCCGCCCTGCTGCCGACCATCGCCAGCGCCCGCAACACGGTGATGGCGCTGAGCGAAGAGCAGTTCTGACGGTTTGCTGCCTTACCCTCTCCCGCCCCGGGAGAGGGAGGGACCCGCCGAAGGTGGGAGGGTGAGGGGTGATGTGGACATGGACTTTCAATCCTTGATCCACCCCTCACCCTTCCCATGCTGCGCATGGGCCCCTTCCCTCTCCCGGGGCGGGAGAGGGCATCTCAGGCCCCCCTCACCAGTAACGCATCGCATCCGCATACAGCCCGCGCAGATCGTCCTCCGACACCGGGCGCGGGGCGATGGTCAGCAGGCGTTGCTGGGCGGCGGCGCCCTTGACCAGACCCGGAATGTCGGCCTCGCCATAGCCGAGCGCCGACAGCCCGTTCGGCAGGCCCGTCGCCCGCATCATCGCAATCAGCCGCGTCGCCAGCAACTCGCCGCCATCCTCCGGCGAGGCGCCGCGGGTGTCGGCCCCCAGCGCCTCGGCAGCGCGGAGATGGGCCTCCGGAGCGGCCGGGCCGGTGAAGCGGAAGGCGGCGGGGGCGTTCAGCACCACCGAGATGCCGTGCGGAACCATCGGGTCCACCGTCTCGTAGCCGGTCGCGGTGAAGCTGTGGTTCATCCCGGCCACCGAATAGGACATGGCGTGCGGGATGTGCACCCCGGCATTGCCGAAGGCCAGACCGGCCAGAGTCGCCGCGAACATCAGCGCGTCGCGGGCCTCGGCACAATCGGGGTCGTTGACCGCCCGTTCCAGCCATTGCCCGCCCAGCCGGATCGCCTGCAGGCTGCCGATGTCCGACCACGGGTTGGCGCCCTGGTAGGGCGGACGGGCGGTCGGCGATTCAGGTTTCGGGCGGGAGCGGAAGGGGCGCGCGGTGTGGCTCTCGATGGCGTGGGTCAGCACGTCGAAGCCGGTGGCGGCGATGGCGCCGGGCGGCAGGCTGTCGATGGTGCGTGGATCGACGACGGCAAGGCTCGGCCGCAGGTAGCGCGACGAGATGCCGGTCTTCACCTGCTTTTCCACATGGTCGAAGATGGCGACGCCGGTGGTCTCGCTGCCGGTGCCGCAGGTGGTCGGGCAGGCGATGTGGGGCTTGACCGGGCCGGGGACCGGGATGCCCTCCCCCAGCGGCTTGTTGACGTAGGCGAGGAAGTCGGCCGGATAGGTGGCGTAGAGGTTCGCAGCCTTGGCGGTGTCGATCACCGATCCGCCGCCGATCGAGACATAGCCGTCGAAGCCGCCGTCCCGCGCGAAATCGGCAGCGTCGAGGAAGGAGGCGCTGGTCGGCTCCACCCGGCAGCGGTCATAGACCACCGGATCCATGCCCGCCCGTTTCAGCGAGTCGAGCGCCATGGCGAAGGGCGCGGTTGCGGCAACCCGCGGGTCGGTGAACAGCGCCACCCGCGTCATGCCCAGCGAGACCGCGTCACCGCCCAGTTCGGCCAGCATGCCGGGGCCGAACTTCATCCGCGCCGCCTCGACGGTGAAGCCCTCCTCGCCGTCAGGCAGGATGGGATAGGCGTTGCCGTGCGTGTCGCTTGCCATGAGCGCTGCTCCTCCGGTTGCACGGGCCGGGTTTGTCCCCGGCCCATCCTTGCCCGTATGGGAGCGTCCCGCGCCCGGCCTGTCAATGCGTCCGTTGGTCCAACAGATCATCTGTGGGTGGGAGCGGCGGCTCCGAAGGCGCACCGGCGGGCGGCGGGCGCAGCAGCCGCTGATAGAGCCAGCCGGTGCCGACCAGACAGAGGCCGAGGCCGAGGAAAGAGGCGACGCGGTACATCCCCTCCAGGTCGGACATGTCGCTGAGGAACACCTTGGCGACCACCGCCAGCACGAGGACAAGCCCGGCATGGCGCATCCAGCCCCAGCCGAAGCGGATCCCCACCACCAGCATCGCCACCGCGAACAGCAGGAAGCCGGCGGAATAGCTGTACCATTCGGCGTCCGACATCTCGTAGCCGGACAGGACAGGACCCTGGAAGGCGCGGCGGATCTCCAGCGCCAGATTGGTGGCGATCAGCAGCAGCGGCAGAACCGGCGCTGCGCTGCGCAAGGACCGCGACGGCGGCGGGTCGTACCAGAGATAGACCAGCCCCAGCACAGCCGGCGCGCCATAGGCCAGCAGCAGCCGGTTGACCGCCGGCCAGGTGCCGACCCATTCGTCGTTCCACAGCGGGTTCAGCGCGGTCAGATGCAGGAAAACGGCGTTGAAGGCGGCCAGCAGCACCAGCAGGCGCCGACCCCACACCGCGACGGGCCGCGCGCTCCACCGCCGGTCGGCCGCCAGCAGCAGGGCGAGGCTGAGCCAGGACAGGGTGTGCAGCGCCACCTCCGCCAGGGTGGACGGCGCCTCATCCAGGCTGCCGGTCATCCAGCGGTGAATGCCCAGCGACAGCATCAGGGTGGTGAAGATCAGGGCGCCGGCCTCCAGCACCATCACCACCAGATCGTCGCCTCTGCCGCCCTTATCTTGGCCATCCGGCGCCGAGCGCATCCAGCGCGCCGCCGCCAGGAATCCCAGCGCCGGCAGGCCATAGCCGTAGGCGATCCAGCCATAGCCTTCGTAATCCAGCACATACGGATTGACCGCCAGCCGCACCAGCACCGCAACCGCCACCAGCAGGGTGACGCCGCGCAGCTCGCGCAGGTTCAATTGCCGCTCCAGCCACGCCAGTACCGGCACCTGCATCGCGAGCGCCACGGTCAGCCACGCCTCCTGCAAGACCATGGTGGCGCCGAGCGCGATGGCACCGGTGGCTCCGGCGGCGAAGGCGGCCAGCCCCAGCGAGGCGCCCGGCCGGTGGCGGTGGCGGGCCAGCGGCGTGGTGGCGCCGACCAGCAGAGCGGCAAGCCCCAGCGCCGCGGCCGGCCAGCCGATGGCGGTCTCCGGCGGCGCCACCAGGGCATAGGCCAGCGTCAGCAGGGCCAGCGGCACCAGCGCCGACAACGACGCCCACAACGCCGCCCGCCGCGCCTCCCACAGGGCGATGAAGCCGCCGATGCCGAACAGGGCGGCGAATCCGCCCGCCACCCACAGGAAATGCGCGACCGCCGCCGGATAGCCGGCCGGATCGGCAACGATCAGCGGCTGGCCGTCCGCGTTCAGCGGCGGCGGGCTGGCGGGGATATAGGGCAGGCTCCAGGGCGCCAGCGCCAGCAGCACGCTCAGCGCGGCGATCCAGGCGACGCCGGCGACCCGCTCCGTCCGCCGGCCGGCGACCATCGCCAATAGGGCGAACAGGCCGAGCGCGACCAGCGACACCGAGCCGTGGTCGTCGATCCAGGTGACCGCAGCGACCAGCAGGCCGAACACCCGCATCGCCATCATCGCCAGCCGGTCGGCGGGATGGCGCTGCTTGCGCCGGATCCAGTCGGGCAGCGCGCGGCGCCAGCCGGTGGCGGGTGCGGGCTCGGGCGGCGTCTGGTCCAGCACGCCCAGCACCGCCGGCACCAGGAACAGCGCCGAGGTCAGCAGCAGGTAGATGCCGGTCGGCAGCGCGTCGCCGCTGCGCCAGGGGTCGATCAGCCAAAGCAGCGGCCACAGCGCCGCGCCGGTCAGCGCCCCCCAGCCGAGCCAGCGCCAGCCGCGATACAGCACCACCGCCATCCCGGCCCCGTTCAGCGCCAGCAGATAGGCGAACAGGCCCCAGGCGTCGGGATTGTCCGTCGACACCAGCAGGGGAGAGACATAGCCGGCCAGCAGACCCAGCGCCGCGATGAGCGGCCCCTGCAGCAGCGACAGCCCGATGCCGATCAGCGACAGCGCGGCCAGCAGCGCGAAGGCGACCAGCGGCGCGAACAGGCCGAACAGGGCGAAGCCGCCATAGACGCTGATGAAGGCGGTGAACAGGCCGGCGGCGGTCAGCGCCGGCGGCACGTAATCCGGCTGCAGGGCGGCGACGGCGCGCTGCATCGGCCGGCGGCGCAGCCACTCTCCCCCCACCATCAGCCCGAAGCCGGCGAGCAGCCCAAGCGCGACGCGGACGCTCGGCCCGAGCCAGCCGTGATCGACCGACAGCTTGATGAAGAAGGCCGCTGCCAGCGCCATGGTGCCGCCGCCGAGCCAGATCAGCCAGCGCGAGGCCAGCGATTCCTCCAACTCGCGCCAACCCGCCCGCGCCGGCGCCGGTGCGGCGGGTTCCGGTGGCGGAGAGGCCGCCGCTTCTTCCGCTTCGGACGCGAAGACCGGTTCGCCGACCTCCGCCTCGGAAAGCGCTTCGACCTCTGGGACGGCCTCTTCGGTGGGTGCAGTCTCGGCGACGGAGGGTGGCAACGCGCCGGCCAGCGCCTCGTCCAGCCTGCCGCGCAGGAGGGCGATTTCAGCCGCCTGTGCCTTCAACCGCCGGTCCAGCCGATGGGTGATGAAGCCGAAGATCAGCAGTAGAACAACGAACTCCATGACCGCACCGCCTGCACGACGTTGCCCCTCTATCGGGGGCGTTTTGCCGCAGCATAGCCTTGCAACAATGCACTGTCTCGGTCGTGCTGGAGGCTCCCTCCAAAGGAGAGTCCGCCGATAATCGAGCGTTTCTCAGCGCTGGGCGACGGGCGGTTCCATTCCCAGCCGCGCCATCGTCGCCAGCGCGTCGTCGACGGCGTGGAAGTCGGCGGTGTTGTCGAAGACGCACCAGACCGGCCGCAGCGCAGCCTCCGCCGACAGCTTCTCGGCCAGCGCGTCAAGCACCGCCGGCTCGTAGGCGGAGCGGTAGATCACCGGCGACCCGTGCAGCCGCCAGTACCGCATCCCATCCCAGCCGCCCGGCTCGCCGGCTCCCGGCACCGGGGCAGGATCGGCGGCGACGCGGGCGACGCGATGGGCGGCCAGCAGCGCTTCGGCCGCGTCGGTGAACCAGGAGGCGTGACGCGGCTCGCACACCACATCGCCGTCGAAACGGGCGCGCAGCAGGGCGAAGAAATCCTCCGCCACCCCACGGTCGAACCGCAGGCTGGGCGGCAGTTGGACCAGAAGCGGACCGAAACGGTCGCCCAGCATCCCGGCCTCAGCCAGGAAGCGGTCCAGCGCCGCCTCCGTGCCGACCAGCCGGGCTTCGTGGCTGATCGCCTTGGGCAGCTTCACCGCGAAGCGGAAGCCGAGCGGGGTGGAGGCCGCCCAGCGCGCCCAGGTCTCCGGCTTGTGCGGGCGATAGAAGCTGCTGTTCACCTCGGTCATCGGCATGACGCGGGCGGTGCGTTCCAGATGGGTGCCCTCGACCGGGAAGGCCGGGGCCGAGAGCTTTGGGATGCTCCAGCCGGCGGTGCCGATGCGGATCGGGTGGGCCGTCGCCATCACTCGGCGGGAAGCCCCTGCGCCGGGGCGGTTCCGTCATCCGCCTGCCGGCCATCCTCCTGCCGGCCCCGGCGGGCGCGCAGCGACTCGGCCTCGACGAAGATTCGGCGGACGACCGGGTATTGGCTGCGGATGCGGCTTTCCAGTGTGCAGACGGCGTCCTCCACCTCGCGGGCGTTCAGGCTGTCCTGGAACTCCACCGACAGGTTCAGCAGCACGTCGTCGGGGCCCATATGCATGGTCAGCACGTCGAGCGGGCGCTTCACCCGCGCCTCCTCGCCAACGATGCGGCGGATGCCCTCGACGATGCGGCGGTCGGCCGACTCGCCGATCAGCAGTCCCTTCGACTCGTAGGCGAGCAGCGCGGCGACGATTGCCAGCACGACGCCGATGGCGATGGAGGCATAGGCGTCGTAGATGGGATCGCCGGTCACCTCGCCCAGATACAGGCCGATGCCGGCGATCAGCAGGCCGATCAGCGCCGCGGTGTCCTCCAGCAGGACGACGAAGACCGACGGGTTCTTCGAGCGGTGGAGCGCCGACAGGATGCCGACGCCGCTCTGGGTGCGGCGGAACTCGCGCAGCGCGACGAACCAGGAAAAGCCTTCGAACAGCACGGCGAAGCCCAGCACGGCGAAATTCACCCAAGGGCTTTCCACCGGCTCCGGGTTGGACAGGGCGTGCCAGCCGTCATAGACGGACAGGCCGGCGCCGATGCCGAACAGCAGCACGGCGACCACGAAGGACCAGAAATACACCTCGCGCCCATGGCCGAAGGGATGCTGCGGCGTCGGCGGACGGCGGGCGCGGCGGATACCGTAGAGCAGCAGCAGCTGGTTGCCGCTGTCGACGACGGAATGGATCGCCTCGCTGAACATGGCGGCGCTGCCGGTCATCGCGCTGGCGACGAACTTGGTCAGCGCAATCATCAGATTGCCGCCGAGCGCGGCGAGCACGACCTTGGTGGAGCCTTCGGCCAAAGCGGGAACCCTTCGCTGGAGCGGATGCCGGACTGCCCATGAGCAACGTCCGCCGGCCGTCCCGGTTCCCTGACAATCCCCTCTCCCCCCCGGGGAGAGGGTTAGGGTGAGGGGGGCGCATGGCGGGGATCAGCCGGAATGCCGGCGCTCCGGATACCCGACAAAGCCACGCCGCGGCTCCCCCTCACCCCGACCCTCTCCCCGGGGGGGAGAGGGAGATTTCATCAGGGACCGCGCAGAGTCCGCCAGGCGCAGACCGCGGCGTAATAGACCGAGGTCGCCAGCCACAGGCCGAACAGCCAGCCCGGCCGCGCCGGCTCCAGCACCACCAGCGCGATGCAGCAGAGCAGCCAGACCGTGGTGACGCCGATGTTCAGCGGCATCAGCGCCTTGACGCGGAAGGGATGCAGGAACTTGACCGTGGTGAAGGTCAGCAGCCCCAGCGCCACCACCACCGCAGCGTTGAACCAGGGGCTGAGGTCGAGCAGCCACAGATAGAGGGCCACAACGTTCCAGATCGCCGGGAAGCCGACGAAATAATTGTCGCCGCTCTTCATCCCGACATTGGCGAAGCAATAGAGCGCGGTCAGCAGGACCCAGGCGGCCAGCGCGATGCTGATCAGCCCCTCCGGCAGGAGGCCGAAGCGGTGCATGAACACCGCCGGCACGACGACATAGGTCAGGTAGTCGATCACGAGGTCCAGCGCCGACCCGTCGATGCCCGGCAGCACCTGCTTGACCGAGACGCGGCGGGCCAGCGTGCCGTCGACGCCGTCGACGACCAGCGCGATGCCCAGCCACATCAGGCACAGCTTGGCGTCGCCCGCCGCCGCCGCCAGCAGACCGAGCAGCCCCAGCACGGCGCCGCTGGCCGTGAAGATGTGAACACCCCAAGCCGACAGGCGTTGGGTGATTCCGTAGGCGGCGCTCATGCTGATGTTTTCCGTGGGTGGCAAGGACAAGGTGATGACCTGAACGGGGCGGGGATGGGAGGATGGGCGGTGGAGCGGGCGGATTTTCTGGCACAGATGAACTTAGATAAACACAGAATTGTGGGGGTACGGAACCCCCGGCTCCGCCCACGCTGACGTGCGCCCCGGTCCTTGCCGCCCTCCCCACCCTGCCGCTCAGGCCGCCCGCGCGCCACCCTGGCGGAAGGCGGCGCGGCCGGCCAGCGCGTCGGGCATCGGGCCGCCGGTCGCCCAATCCAGCAACTCCACCGTGTGGACCACCGGCAGTCCGGTGCCCGACGCGATCTGGGTGATGCAGCCGAGATTGCCGGCCGCCACCGCCTGGGCCTGCGTGCTTTCGATGGCGGCGACCTTACGGTCGCGCAGTTCCCCCGCCAGTTCCGGCTGCAGCATGTTGTAGGTGCCGGCCGACCCGCAGCAGAGATGGGCGTCCGGAATCTCCTTCACCAGGAAGCCGGCGGCACGCAGCAGGGCGCGCGGCGGCTCCTTGATGCGCTGGCCATGCTGCATCGAACAGGCGGAGTGGTAGGCGACCGCCTGCCCCGTCTCCACCACCGGCCGGGCCAAGCCGATCTCGTCCATCAGTTCGGTCACGTCCTTCGCCAGCGACGCCACCCGTGCCGCCTTGGCGGCATAGGCGGAGTCCTCGCGGAACATGTGGCCGTAATCCTTGACGCTGGTGCCGCAGCCCGATGCGTTGATGACGATGGCGTCCAGCCCCTCGCCGTCGATCTCCTTCGTCCAGGCGTCGATGGTCTTCTTTGCGGCGGAGTGGGCGAGGTCCTCCTTGCCCATGTGGTGCGTCAAGGCGCCGCAGCAGTCGGCGCCCTTGGACACCACCACCTCCACCCCGTGGCGGGTCAGCAGGCGGATGGTCGCCTCGTTGATCTGCGGCGCCAGCACCTGCTGGGCGCAGCCGATCAGCAGGGCCACGCGCTTCCTGCGCGGCCCTTCCGCCGGATGGGTGCCGGGCCGGTCGCTGTAGCTCGGAGGCGGGACGCTGGACGGGGTCAGCGACAGCATGGCCGACAGCCGCTTCGGCAGCATGACGCGGAACGGCCGGCCCAGGGAGGCGCCGAGCGATGCGCCCAGCAGGGCCATCCGGAACAGCCGAGGATTCGGCAGCACCCGCGCCAGCAGGTCGCGCACCGCCCGGTCGGCCGGCGGACGGCTGTGGGTCGCCTCGATATGGGCGCGGGCGTGATCGACCAGATGCATGTAATGGACGCCCGACGGGCAGGTCGTCATGCAGGACAGGCAGGACAGGCAGCGGTCGATGTGCTTGACCGTGGTGTCGGGCGGCGGGCCGCCCTTCTCCAGCATGTCCTTGATCTGGTAGATGCGGCCGCGCGGGCTGTCCAACTCGTCACCCAGGATGGTGTAGGTCGGACAGGTCGCGGTGCAGAAGCCGCAATGCACGCATTTGCGCAGGATCTGGTCCGATTCGCGGATCGCGGCATCGGCCAGTTGGGCCAGCGAGAAGTTCGTTTGCATCGAGATCGGTCTTCCCGTTACAGCCCCGCATACATGCGGCCGGGGTTGAGGATGCCCTTGGGGTCGAAGCTTTCCTTGACCCGGCGGCTCAGCGCCATCAGCGGCTCGGGCAAGGGCTGGAACACATCGGTCGCCGCGCGCACCGCCTCCGGCGCCCGCACCAGCGTGGCGTGACCGCCGGCGGAGAGAGCCGCACGGATGGTTGCCGCCGAGTTGGGCGGCGCCGTCAGCCAGACCAGCCCGCCGCCCCAGTCATAGAAGACCTCGACGTCGAGCGTCCGGCGGATGGTCTCGACGGTGGAGGGGCCGGTGGAGGGGGGGACGGAGAGTTTCCAAAGGTGGGAGGTGTCGCTGCGGTTGCCCCCACCCCGACCCTCCCCCGCTGGGCGGGGGAGGGAGTCAGGTGCTGATGCGGCAGAGCGACGATAGTCCCCTCCCCCACCCAGCGGGGGAGGGTTAGGGTGGGGGTCCGTACCCGCACCCAACCACCCCCCATCCCGAACCTCGCGCCAGAGCGCCAGCGACTCGTCGCGGCCCAGCACGGCGTCGGCCCGAAGCTCCTCGCGCAGCATGGTGACGCGCGCGGCGACCGAGGGGCCGAAGCCCTCCAGCCGCACCAGCGTCACCGCCCCGCCCGCTCCCGCCACGTCGAACACGCCCGACCGCGCGGCGACCGCCGCCGGCAGATGGGCGGCGCCCGACACCTCGTAGGGGCTGCGCAGCGCGCGGTCGAGCATCGCCACCGCCGCCGCGTCGTCCAGCCCGAACAGCAGCAGAGTCGCGGTGTCCTCCGGCGCCGGCAGCACCTTGACCGTGATCTCGGTCAGCGCAGTCAGCGTGCCGAAGGAGCCCGCCATCAGCTTGGGCACATCATAGCCGGTGACGTTCTTCACCACCTTGCCGCCGCCCTTGTAGGCCTCGGCCCGGCCGCTGACGCCGGCGATCCCCAGCGTGTGGTCGCGGGCCGATCCGGCGGAAATGCGGCGCGGACCGGCCTGCCCGCTGGCGACCAGACCGCCCAAAGTTCCTCCTTCGGGAGGCTCGAAGGCCAGATGCTGCCCACGGTCGGCCAGCAGGACGCGGATGGTGTCCATCGGCGTGCCGGCCAGCGCGGTCAGCACCAGTTCCTCCGGCTCATAGGCGATGACACCGGACAGGCCCGACAGGTCGAGCACATGGCCGGCCTGCACCGGGCGGCCCAGCCCGCGGCGGCTGCCGCTGCCCAGGATTTCCAGCGGTTCGCCGGCCGACAGAGCCCAGTGCACCGCGTCGGTCACCTGCGCGGCGGTCTCCGGCTTCAATGTGGTGATGGTCATGACGGACAGCGGCCCTTCAGAAGCGCGGGATGTCGGGGAAGCGCAGTTCCCCCTGGTGGACATGCAGCCGGCCAAGCTCGGCGCAACGGTGCAGCGTGGGGAAGACCTTGCCGGGGTTCAGCAGACCGTCGGGGTCGAAGGCGCATTTCAGCCGCTGCTGCTGCTGGAGGTCGGCCTCGTCGAACTGGTCGGTCATCAGGTCGCGCTTCTCGACGCCCACGCCATGTTCACCGGTCAGCACGCCGCCGACCTCGACGCACAGGCGCAGGATGTCGTTGCCGAACTCCTCCGCCGCCTCCAGCTCGCCCGGCTTGTTGGCGTCATAGAGGATCAGCGGGTGCAGGTTGCCGTCGCCGGCATGGAAGACATTGGCGACGCGCAGGCCGCAGCGGTCCGACATCTCCTGCATCCGTTGCAGCACCAGCGGCAGCGCCTTGCGCGGGATGGTGCCGTCCATGCAGTAGTAATCGGGGCTGATCCGCCCCACCGCCGGGAAGGCCGCCTTGCGCCCGGCCCAGAAGGCCAGCCGCTCCTCCTCGCTGGTCGACACGCGGGCATAGCAGGCGCCCTTGTCGCGGGCGATGGCCTCGACCCGGTCGATCAGGTGGTCGACCTCCGCCGCCGGGCCGTCCAGCTCGACGATCAGCAGCGCCTCGACGTCCAGCGGATAGCCGGCATGGACGAAGGCCTCCGCCGCGTGGATGGCGGGGCGGTCCATCATTTCCATGCCGCCGGGGATGATGCCGGCGGCGATGATCGCCGCCACGCAGTCGCCACCCTGCTCGCTGGTCGGGAAGCCCAGCAGCACGGCGCGGGCGGTCGCCGGCTTCTTCAATATGCGCACCGTGACCTCGGTCACCACGCCCAGCAGCCCTTCCGACCCGGTGATGATTCCCATCAGGTCGTAACCGCCGGCGTCCAGATGCTTGCCGCCCAGCCGGATGACGGTGCCGTCCATCAGCACCATCTCCAGTCCCAGCACATTGTTGGTGGTCAGCCCGTATTTCAGGCAGTGCACGCCGCCGGAATTCTCGGCGATGTTGCCGCCGATGGTGCAGGCGATCTGGCTGGACGGATCGGGGGCGTAATAGAAGCCCTCATGCGCCACGGCGTTGGAGATGCCGAGATTGGTCACCCCCGGCTGCACGGTGACGCAGCGGTTGGCATAGTCGATGTCGAGGATGCGCTTGAACTTGCCCATCCCCAGCAGCACGCCGTCGGCCAGCGGCAAGGCGCCGCCGGACAGCGAGGTGCCGGCGCCGCGCGGCACCACCTTCACCCCCATCGCCTTGCAGGCCTTCAGGACCTGCGACACCTGCTCCACCGTGCTGGGCAGAACGGCGACCATCGGCAGCTGGCGGAAGGCGGTCAGGCCGTCGCACTCATAAGCGCGCAGCTCGTTCTCGTCGACGATCACGCCTTCGCCGGGAACGATGGCGCGCAGCGCCTCCACGATCTCCCGGCGGCGGGCGATGATCCCGCTGTCCGGCACCGGCATCTTCATGGCGGGCGGTCCTTATCCCGTTGCGGCGAACTCGTCCGCCACACGTACCATCCGCCGCGATCCTAATACAAGACGATGCCGTTCCCGATTCCGGAGGCCCCGATTCCGGAGGCCCCGACACCGAAGCCCCAAAACGCAAGAGCCGCACCCGAAGGCGCGGCTCTTGCGTAAACACCCGATGACGGGGAGGCTGGGCGCGATGCCCGGCCTCGCAGTCGATCGACCCTTGCGGATCGATCAGCCCTGGCGGGCCTTGAAACGGGGGTTCTGCTTGTTGATGACGTAGACGCGGCCCTTGCGGCGGATCACGCGGCAGGCCTTATGGCGCGTCTTCATCGACTTCAGGGAGTTGACGATTTTCATGATGCTGTTCCTGAACGCTCGGCGGCTCGATTGAAGGCGCGCACCATAGTGCGGTGCCCACCAACTGTCAACGCCCGGGAATGGCCCGGAATGCCGTCCTTTTCCATCGGCCTGCCGCCGCCCGTTCCGCCGTCCGCGGCCCATCCGGCGCCACAGCCGCGAGTACCGATGAATGCGTCGCATATCACAGGCCGATAAAGATTTCGTTGCCCTCCCGAATAAAGGGAAAACCCCGACGCCAAGGCGCCAAAGCATATCGGGAACCTGCAACTCTGCGTTAAGGGTCGTCGGCGGCCGGGCGGCGGAAGACGACTGTCCGACGACGATTCTCGACTTCCCATGGCCAGGAACGGCAAAGCAAAATCTTCTGACTTCCGCGACATATTTACAGTACATATTTGGGCAAGCCCATCCCTGTCATCAATCATACCTGAGCTTCTGCGGTGTATTGACGCGATGACGCGAAGCCATATGCTTCAGCATTGAAGGATTGTTCTTGCTGAATTAGGAACAATCCCAGATATTCCGCGGAAGCCGGACCGTCGCCATGGGCGATTACAGCGAACCCGCCGGAATGGCTGCCGTTTTGTGCCGAATCGGCCCGGATGCCGCTCCTTGCCGCCCGGCAAGCCGCCTCCGGCCCGCCAGCGTGGCGCATCGCAGCACGGCGCATCGTCGAAGGGGGGACCATGACGTTCTGGAAAGCTCTGACCCTGGCATCCGTGGCCGGCGCCCTGTTCCTGTCGGCGACGCATGCCCGGGCGGCCTATCCGGACAGGCCGGTCACGATGATCGTCGCATTCGGCACGGGCGGCGGCACCGACCTGCTGGTCCGTGCGCTGGCGCCCTTTCTCGAGCGGCATCTGGGCAACGGCGCCCGGATCGAGGTGGTGAACAAGCCCGGCGCCGGCGGCGAGATCGGCTTCGCCGCCATCGCCGACGCTGCTCCCGACGGCTACACCATCGGCGCCATCAACTCGCCCAACGTCAATGCCATCCCGATCGAACGTCAGGCCCGCTATTCGCTGGACCGGCTCGACCCGCTCTACAATCTGGTGGACGATCCCGGCGCCTTCGCCGTCCATCAGGACAGCCCGTTCCGCTCGCTGGCCGACGTCGCCGCCTTCGCCAGGGCCAATCCCGACAGCGTGACGGTCGGCACCACCGGCATCGGCTCCGACGACCATCTGGCGATGCTGATGTTCCAGCGTCAGGCCGGCGTGACCTTCACCCATGTGCCCTTCCAGGGCTCCGCCGCCAACGAGGCGGCGCTGGCCAACAAGAAGATCATGCTGAGCGGCGTGAATGTCGGCGAGGCGATGCAGTACAAGAAGAAGGACCGCATCCGCATCCTGGGCGTGATGACCGAGCGGCGGCAGGAGCAGGTGCCGGACATTCCCACCTTCGCGGAGCAGGGCTTCCCCACGCTGATGTCGTCGTTGCGCGGCATCGCCGCCCCGCGGGGCCTGCCGCCCGACGTGCAGGCGAAGCTGATCGATGCGCTGGCCGGCGCCACCAAGGATCCGGCCTTCCAGGCCAGCATGAAGGATCTGTATCAGCAGCTTCGCCTGCTGCCTCCCGACCAGTACGCCGCCGAGCTGGCCAGATCGACCAACGCCCTGCGCGACCTGTGGGCCACCGCGCCCTGGCTGAGGTGAGAATTTATGAGCTTGTATCGACTCCTGCCGACGTCTCTCGGCCGTCATTCCCGCGAAGGCGGGAATCCAGCCAATTCAAAATCTTAGGCATGGAACCGCCTGGTTCCCCGCCTTCGCGGGGATGACGGCCGGTAACAGCCTCGACTCGCAAAATCCGAACCCGCCCTGCCCCATCCCGCCTCGCTTGCAGTCGCCGGGCAAAAGGCGGAAAGTCGCGGCGACCGCATCCCGCCCACGGCTCCGGAACTTCCCCTTGCGGCTGCTGCTGATCGAAGACAACCGCCGGCTGGCGTCCCTGACCGCCGAGGGGCTGCGCAAGGCCGGATTCGCCGTCGACCTCGTCCACAGCGCGGAGGATGCGTCGGCCGCCCTGGCGGTCGCCGGTTTCGACGCCGTCCTGCTCGACCTCGGCCTGCCCGACGCCGACGGGCTGACCCTGCTGTCGGCGCTGCGGGCGCGGGCCGACACCACCCCCGTGCTGATCCTGACCGCCCGCGATGGGGTGGACGACCGGGTCAGGGGCCTGAACCTGGGGGCCGACGACTATCTGCTGAAGCCCTTCGCGCTGGAGGAGCTGGTGGCCCGCATCCGCGCCCTGCTGCGCCGGCCGGGGGCGGCGCTGGGCATGGTGCTGCAGCAGGGCAACGTCGCCTTCGATTCGGCCGCCCGGCTGGCGACCGTCGCCGGCCGGCCGCTGGACCTCAGCCGGCGCGAGCTTGACGCGCTGGAGCTGCTGCTGCGGCGCGCCGGCCGGGTGGTGTCGAAGCCGGCGCTGGAAAACGGCCTCTACGGCTTCGGCGACGAGGTCGGATCGAACGCGGTCGAGGTGCTGATCCACCGGCTGCGCAAGCGGCTGCAGGCCGCCGGTGCGACCGCCGGCGTCCAGACCCTGCGCGGCATCGGCTATATCCTGACCGAAGCCCCGGCGGAGGTTGGCGGGGAGGACGGGGGCAGGGAGAACGGGGGCCAGGAGAACGGGGGCCAGGAGAACGGGAGATGAGCGCCGGCGCGAAGGAAAACCGCCCGCCGTCCCTGCTGGCGGCCATCGCGCGCTGGCTGGTGCTGGTCACGTTGCTGGCGGTCGCCACCACGGCGCTGCTGCTCTATGTCGAGTTCAAGGGCACCCACGACCGCATGCGCCAGCGGACCCTGTCCGGCGTCGCCCGCGTCATCGAGAAAGCGATCCGCGGGCCCGACGACCAGAAGAAGGATGGCCGGCTGAACACCGACCTGCCCGAGTCGGTGCGCGCGATGCTGCGGGTGAATGCCGCCTCCTTCGCCGTGGTCGATGGGAATGACCGGCTGCTGCTCGGCTCCGACGGCGTCGATGGACCGCTCGACCCCAGCGCGACGGACCGGCCGCGGAACGTCTTCCGCGTGCCGGCGCAGAATGGCGAACCGCCGCTCTACGGGCTCAGCCACCGCATCACCGTCGGCGGCCAGCCCTATTGGATCCAGGTGGCCTCCGCCGAGGAGGAGCTGCACATCGAATGGCTGCTGGAGGAGTTCGTCGAGCATTTCGGCTGGATCTGGCTGCCCTTCGCCCTGGTGCTGATCCTTGTCAACCTCGTCATCATCCATCGCGGCCTGCGCCCCCTGCGCCGCGCATCGGCCCGCGCCGCCGCCATCGGGCCGGACAGCGTGTCGGAACGGCTGCCGGAACAGGGCATGCCGCGCGAGGTCCTGCCCCTGGTCCGCGCGGTCAACCAGGCGCTGGACCGGCTGGAGGCCGGCTACGAGGCGCAGCGCGGCTTCATCGCCGACGCCGCGCACGAGCTGCGCACGCCGCTGGCGGTGCTGGACGCCCATCTGGCGCTGATCGGCACCCCCGGCGCCCCGATCCGCGAGGATGTCGCCGGCATGGCCCGGCTGGTGGACCAGCTGCTCGATCTGGCCCGGCTCGACGCCCTGCTGATCGCCCCCGACGATATGGTCGATCTGGCCCGGCTGGCGGTGGAGGTCTCGGCCCACCTCGCCCCGCTGGCACTCGGACAGGGGCGCCTGATCGAGGTGGTCGGCGACGACCGGCCGCTGCCGGTGCGCGGCGCCCATGATCCGCTGTTCCGCGCCCTGCGCAATCTGGTGGAAAACGCCGTCTGCCATGCCCCCGCCGGCAGCACGGTCAGCGTCGAGCTGGCGGTTTCGGCCACCGGCGAGCCGGTGCTGCGGGTGATCGACCGCGGCCCCGGCATTCCGCCGGACCTGCGCGCCCATGTGTTCGAACGCTTCTGGCAGGGCGGCCGGGACCGCGCCGACGGCTCCAAAGGTGCCGGATTGGGCCTGTCCATCGTCGCCCGCACGATGGCGGCCCATGGCGGCAGCGTCTCGGTCGAGGACACCCCCGGCGGCGGCGCCAGCTTCACCCTGCACTTTCCGCCTATGCAGCGGCGAACCGACGCAGGGCGCCCGATCCCGGCTGTCTCCGGCGCCCCGTAAGCCACATGTAAGCTTGGCAGGATAGACCGGTGGGGAATGCCCCTCCCCAGCCGCGCCGGCGTGACCGGCCCCGGCTCCCCACGCCGCTCTTGCCCCACCGCTCTTGCCAGGATGACCGCCAATGCTGTCCGCCACGTCCTCCGCCTCCCTGCCGTCGATGCCGTCGCCGCTGCAGAGCCGCCCGGCAACCCCGCCGGCCCCCACCGGGATCGACAGCGACGGCGACCGGGACAACGACACCCGCGAGAGCGCCGCCGCCCAGGCCACCGAGTCGCGCGGGTCCGCTCCCAGCCTGCCCGCCGACCCCAACCGGGGCCGCACCCTGAACATCACCGCCTGAATGGAGGCGCGATCAACGCCGCCTTTCCACAGGAGTCCGTCCGATGCCCAACACCTACAGCGCAACCCAGAAAACCCTGCACTGGCTGATCGCCCTTCTGATCGTCGGCGTCTATCTGCTGACCTTCGGCGAGGACTTCTATGAACGCGGTCATCCGATGCGCGCCACGATCTGGTGGCTGCACATCTCCTTCGGCCTGTTGCTGTTGGGGCTGGTGCTGGCGCGGATCGGCCTGCGCTTCACCCGCGGCACGCCCGCCCTGCCGCCGGAGATGACGCCGGTCGAACGCGGCGCCTCCCAGGCCGTCCATCTCGGGCTCTACCTCCTGATGCTGGGCATTCCGCTGGTCGGCGTGGTGCTGACCTGGCTGCGTGGCGACACGCTGTCCTTCTTCGGCCTGTTCACCATCCCCTCCCCCGTCGAGGCCGACCGCACGCTGGGCCGCTCGGTGAAGGAGATCCACGAGCTTGGTGCCAACCTGATCCTGGCGCTCGCCGCTCTGCACGCGGCGGCGGCCCTGTGGCACCACTTCGTCCGCCGCGACAACGTGCTGACCCGCATGCTGCCCGGCCGGGGAAGCGAACAGCACGGCCTCGCCGACTGAACCAGGGGCGACCCACGGCTTTCCTCATCCGCGCGAGCGCGACCCCTGTGCGCTCGCGCGTTCAGACGCTATAGTTGTCTCCATACAGATGCATGGCGATGACCGATGGCAGGACACAGGACGGCAGGACAAGCTTCGGGGGGACGCGGCCGGAAGGCGCGCGGAACGGCGGGCAAGGACGGCGGCGCGCAGATGGACGACGCCGGCCTGACCGCCGGCCTCCTGCCCCTCCCGGACCTGCTGTCGTCCCGGATCGATACCGCCTCCAATGCCGCCGCCAATGCCGCCACCGGCTCCCCATCCCCCGCCGCGGACAGCGGGGCGGAGGACGGGACGGAGGACGGCGATCCCCATTACCTCGACCACCGCAACCGGCTGCGCCGCCGCTTCCTCGACCGCGGCGCCGACGCGCTGGAGGATTACGAGCTGCTGGAGATGGTGCTGTTCGCCGCCAGCCCGCGGCGCGACGTGAAACCGCTGGCCAAGCTGCTGATCCGCACCTTCGGCGACCTGTGGGGAGTGGTTAACGCTCCGCCCGAACGGCTGCGCGGCCTGAAGGCGGAGGGCGTGTCTCTCGGCACCGACAATGCCGTCGCCACCGTGCGCATCGTCGGGGCGGCGGCCCTGCGCGCCCTGCAGCAGCGGGTGATCGACCAGCCGGTGCTCGCCTCCTGGCAGGCGCTGATCGACTATTGCGCCGCCGCCATGGCGCATGAACCGACGGAGCAGTTCCGCCTGCTGTTCCTCGACCGCAAGAACAAGCTGATCGCCGACGAGGTGCAGCAGCGCGGCACCATCGACCACACCCCCGTCTATCCGCGCGAGGTGGTGAAGCGGGCGCTGGAGCTGTCGGCGGCGGCCGTGATCCTGGTGCATAACCGCGTCAAGCCATTTTCCGCCGCCGATTCAGTTGCTTATGGACCTGCGCTCTAAAGAGTAAGCAACAGGTGAGCGGTAGCCTTGCCCATTGGGTTAGGCGACTGGAACCGAAGAATAAGTTATCCACAGGATTCTGGTGGTCGGCGCATCGTCATGTCGATACCTACAGGGTGTGGCAAGGAGTGAAAGCAACTCCCGCCATGACAAGGTTAAGATCACGACCCACTGGAGTTCAACTATGTCTCTGCTCTGCACGAAGAAGGCTGCCGATCTATTAGGCGTTCACCCCAACACGCTGGTGAAATGGCGTATCTCTGGTAATGGTCCGTCGTATATTAAGATGGGTCGGGTGGTGAGATACAAGCCATACGTTCTTGAAGCGTGGATTACCAAGAACACTCGCAAGCCCACATCAGCAAAAAACCTGTAAAAAGCATGATTACACAACAGGCGTTATCTGACAGAAGCTCTGCCCCATCCCGTTCGACATAGACGTGGGGGCTGCCAAACTCCCACGGGATCAAGCGGTCACGGTGAACCTCATCGTTACGGAAGGGCTCAACAACACCTTCAACTTCGCCTTCCCAAACGAGCGTCCCGGCACCATCACGATCCGCTTCCAGCACGACGGCGGCAACTTCGTGCTGAGCGTGGCGGACGATGACGTCGGCTTCGATCCAACTACCCCGCCACAGGGTACGGGCTTAGTCATCGGATGATCCAAGGCTTAACCACCCAGCTTATCGGGCAAGTAGAGATACGCCACGGCGAGGGCAACGGCGGGACGGTATGCCTGATGCAGTTTCCGGCCCGCACGCCACTCGCTGAGGCTAAGCGGATGAGCACGTTGCTACCCGAGGCGGAGGGCGCACGTAGGGCACGGGCATAGCGCACTACGCCCGTTGGACCAAAAATGGGGGAACGCTCATCATGCAAGTTTGAAAAGGACTTCAACCAACCAAAGACCTGCGGTCGGTTGACATCGCCACGGTAGATTGGTCAAAATGTACCCCAAATGAAGTAACCCACAAAGAGGATTTCCCAGATGCCTGAAGATGAATTCAAGCTGAGCCGGTTAGAGCGGTATTTCCTGATAAATCAGCTCAGAATCCTTGAGGCATTGTATCCTGACGAAGCGGATGAACTTGCAGTCCAGAGAGAGTCCCTGGAGCGAGGGTACGAGATGCTTTACTCATGGAATGTGAATCACATCTATGACGGCAACGATGTGATGACCAAAGAAGAAACTTTGGAGGTGTGGGATACCTTCGACATGTTCGATGCGCTAAACAGGGCATTGGAAGAGTACAAGGATTTTGATGCTAGCCAATATCCATGGACTAAGTTCGCAGGGTACGATGGCAACAGCGAGACCAAGTTCATGTCATTTGCCGCTTTCACAGTGGAAAGGTTGAAGAGATTCGACTACCTACCGATGTCGCGGGAGGGATATTGGAATTCACATAGGCCGATGCGTGAGATTTATCAACGCATGAGGAATGAGTGGAAAAGAATCCCACGAGAACAACGCTTCAACCTCAGTCGGCAACAGGTCACTGAAATACTTCAGACGTCAATTGATCATAATTATTGTTAAGAGATAACGATAATGAGCGGACAAGAAGAGGTTGATTTCTGGACAAGCGCGGCGAATTGGACACTTTCATGGGGCGGCTTTTTTTTAACGCTCGGCGGGTTTGTTATTTCTGTTTGGACGGTCGTATTGGCGACTTCAGTCAAGAAGATGGTCCGTATAATCATCAGCCGCAGCAACGCTCAAGAGGACGGCGATCGCCTGAAGGCAGTCATTGCTCAACTCAATGAAGCGAAAGAAATTGCAATACGAAGAAAGACAGGACCGTCGTCCATTAATAATGCAGGCACGAAGAACCAACGGGACATTCAGAAGATCGTTGAAGCCCACGACGCTCTGCTAACAAGATTTCCAATCGAATGTGATCAAAAGCTTAGGGATGATGCCGCCAAAGCGGCAACTGATCTAGGCAATTCAATACAGGACATCAACGGAAACAATATGGCTGGATGGAACTCCGCACTCGCCACGCTACAGACTCTGATTCCTCAACTTGATCAGGCTGAAAGGAAAAACCGCAATCAACTGGTGCTTCCACTAGGCGAATGACAGGCTGCCGTGTCGGACGACACGGCACGCTATACCCTAAGGCACTTCTTGAAAGCAGCCTTGCAGGCTTTCCGAATGGTGTTATCGTTGACCGCCCTCCCAAGGCTGCGGGAACACACCGGACGGTCATGCGTCTCCAAGGAGGCGGTAGACGCTGGCACGACTGATTCCCAGACGCTTGGCGATCTCAGAGCCGCCAAGCCCGTCAGCCTTCAGCTTGCGAACCTCCTCCATGCTGATCGCGGGCGGGCGGCCTTTATAGACCCCTTCTGCCTTTGCCTTGGCGATCCCTTCAAGCTGACGCTCCTTGCGCAAGTTCGTCTCGAACTCGGCGAAGACGCCCAGCATGTCCAGGAAGGCTTTTCCGGCGGCGGTGCTGGTGTCGATGGGTTGTTCGGTCGCCTTCAGCGCCACGCCCTTCGCCTTCAACTCGCGAACGATGTCCTGAAGGTCACCGATGGACCGGGCAAGCCGGTCAATACGAGTGACCATGAGCGTGTCGCCCTCGCGCACGAACTGCATCAACGTGTTCAACTCGTCACGCCCGTTGCGGCTGGTACCGCTGACCTTTTCGGCACGGATCACGTCGCAACCAGCGGCCCTCAGGGCTTCGACCTGCACCGTGTGATCCTGATCCGAGTGGCTGACTCGGGCGTACCCATAGACCGCCATGCCGTCCTCCCGCTGTCTTGTTTGGCTCTAGACCCTTTCCTTATGATGTCTCGCAATTCCAGAGTCAACCCAAATAAGACATACCAATCCTATGTCGAGGTGTCTCATCAGACCGTCTTGTATGGGTGTACGCTATGAAGACAAGGCCGCGAGGCATGTATTTTATCAACAGATTGAAGATGATGATGGAAAGACACTGGACAAAGATACTCGGGTTTGACGAACACTCTCTTTTTGGTGCAGTCTTCCTATAGCATGCCCGCTAGCGGCGAGTGGGAAAAATTTCATTAACTGGGAAGTGAGCAAATGAGGACGAAAAGAGAAGTGGCGGACTTGAGTTCGCTGCCAAACTCCAAAACCGAAGCGTTATCTGTAGGGGAAACTTTATTCTACACCGGTGTTCCATGTAAAAATGGGCATTTTGATGCACGCTACACAAAAAATGGCGGATGCAGGCAGTGTCAAATAGAATCTTCGGCTAAAAGCCATGCTTCAAAAGGGGGGCACTATGAATACCAAGTGCGTTGGAGGAAAGAAAACTATCAGAAATACAGAGAGCAGAACAATAGAAGCGTTTCCTCACGCAGCAAAATCATTGCACAAATGCCCATTTCAGCACGCCAATGGGATGAAATACGCGCGCTAGAAGAAAGAGCACGGGAGATTTCACTTGAGCAAGGAGAGCCTTATCACGTTGACCATATAATCCCCATCAAAGGTCGAGTCGTAACGGGATTGCATTGGCCGTCTAATATGCGAATAATCAGGGGAGGTGAAAACCAAAGAAAAAGCAGTTCACTACCACCGGAGCATGATTGGGTTGATTACTCCGCCAGCGCATGGAAACCAAGCAATAGTTGATTGAAAAATAGCCAACTCACTGAACGTGTGCGTGGCAACCAAACTTGTACTTCGCTGGAGCCTATATTTGAATGAAAGACGGCTATTATTCAGTCCCTGCAATCCGTCCCTGACGAACGTGATGGTTAGCAGCCCCAGCACGTTCGACAGCGCGCATTTTGAGTTATGCGAGTGCAAGCCCACAATGGCTGTGCATGTCGGTAATACAACAATCTATAGTTAGGTTGTCGCCGCACCTTTCGGTCGATACCTATTAATTAACTGGCACTTCTGAGGACGGCAAAGTGCTGTTCGGTGCTAGGAAAAATGCGGAATCCGCACTCCCAAACCACAACCAAGTCAAATAGTATCAACTTATAGCGCATTCCGCCACTATGCGGCCATATAGGTAGACGTCTAACGCTTCCGCCATGGCCATTTTTCCCGTGGTAGGAACATGTACTAACTAGTTGAATCCTATTGTGATTTAGGAATACAAACGACATGAACAAAACTCCATCGACCAACATTGCGCCTGAGCATGCTATCAACTTCTTCGAAGGGTTCGCCTTCGCTGAAGATCAAGGGTACTCAATGACCGCCCATGCGACAATCATCCTGAACTTACTTCCCAACTACCCACGGGCGGGTTCACTTGCTGACCAATGCCACTTTGCTATCAGGATCACGGCCAGGATCAAGAAGCGGTTCAGCGACTGGATCAGCTACTACAAGGTGCCGAACCACCACGCCTTCGTGTTGGAGAACCCACCGCATGAGATCGCGAACCTCGTCAAGCGCGTCCATGTTCATATCGCCTTCCACGTTCCGGATCATCTTCGAGAGCGCTTTGAAGAGGTAATCAAAGACGCCGTGTTCGAGGGAGTTGGTAAGCGGACGAGGAAGAGGATCAGCAATGTGGTCAAGATCACCTACCACCCGCGCACGTGGACCTTGGCCGCGTACTTCCTAAAGGGGGCCGATCCAGCGACAACGCTTCCCGGGCAGCCGGACGTGTTCTTGCGCCACGTCCTTCGCGTCCGCGCACGCGCCGTGGCGCAGGACCCTCTCCAATGGGCGCAAGGGCGGATCATTGGCAAGCGTTGCGGTCTGTCGAAGCAACTCGACCGAGCGGCGCGGGCGAAGCGGCTTCAGCCTCCCCCTCTTCAACTTGCCGCGTAGAACGGTTGTTGGTGAATTGGACACTTCTTGATTGCGGGTTTAAGGTTCCGTCATGTCCTATGAGCGCATCCACATCCTGGTCGTGGACGATGAGGCATTGGTCGCCATGACGGTCGCGGAGACCCTTCGTGAGGAGGGTTTCCGCGTAACTGTCGCTCATGACGGTCACGAGGCGCTGGCCGTGGAGAAACGTGACCCATCCGACCTGCTCGTCACCGACCTCCGGATGCCGCGCCTCGACGGGAATCAGTTGATCGCGCTCGTTCGCGCGGAGCGTCCTGACATGCCCATCTTGGACATGAGCGGATACAGCTACGTCTACCCGACCGAGGCCCCCGACCGCTTAGTGCTGCTCCGCAAGCCGTTCAACGCAAACCACTTGGTTCGCATTGTCCATGACCTATTGAAGTTGTAGCCGTTTATGCGATCAGAAGAATTCGTCGATGAAGTAAATACCTTGTCGGACTAGTCCAACACGTCCGACATATGGAGGGTAACTTGATTGACACCGAACGTTGTGCAACTGCAAGATCATTCGATTGCTGACCTTCTTCGCAAGCACGCGAAGACAACTGGGATGTCGCAGAGCAAGCTCGCGACCGACCTTATTGCCGAGGCTCTGTCCGCCCGTGAGCGCGCCAAGAAGAAGGCTGAGCTTGACGCCGCAATTCGCGATGATCGCGATGACGTCCTCACCTGGAAAGCCGAGAAGGCTAAAGCTGCGCCGCTCGATGATCCAGAGGGAGCCGAGCTTGACCAGGAACTGCATGACCTGATCCGGCGGTGCGGTCTCGACCTGTATCACGGGCTGCCCGCCAAGCGCATCATGGAGGGCTTGCATTCCGGCGACATGAACCTGATCCGCACGAACCTCATCAAGTTCGTCCGCGATCACGAGCGGCAGGTTGCTCTCATGGATCGGGTGGCGAAGGCGGTCGAACGCCTTGCCCAAGAGGTGCGCCATGACCGCTGAACCACGCTGGGCCTGTCGCTTCGCGTCCGAGCGAGAAGCCGAAGAGGTGCGGCTTCTCGCGGCATTGGTGGCGAACTTCACTAACACCACGGTCGGTACCACCGTCCATGTTGCCCTTCGCGCCCACGCCGAGCAGCGGTTGGGCCGCGAACTCGTCGGCGCAATCCTCCAGGCGGGCAAGCAGCTTCGCAAGGACGCCCCTGGACGCTCGTAGGAGCGTCATCTAGCCAAGCTTTGCAAGGAGAATGCGGTAAGTGTTGCCCTGCTCCTGGGAAGCCTCTGGCAGCTTCCTGTACGAGATTTGATGGATCGGCCACTGCCCCCTTGGAGGGAGCAGTGGCCAACGGCTGGCGCATGTTCACCTACCCTGCCTGTTGTCTGCCGGTCATCGACAAGCCACCCCTTCGCAATTACGACCTTCGAGCGAGACTTAGATACCTTGTGGATGTGTACAAGGGTGTTTCGGACGGCATTGACAAGACGCCCAGGGTGATTAGCAACAGGCGACATGAAAGAAAGGAAGGTCGGTCACCTCATAGTGATGACCGACCTATTATCCACTATTGTTAAATCACGCTGTCACAGATATCTTTGTTGCTGCTTTGATAAGACCGGACACCACATTGGAGTGCTCGGCAGCCCTTTCGTCAATAGCTACCAGATAGTGCCGCTCGATTGTTTGAGAGGAGGCATGCTTAGTCATCTCCTTCACATGATCCACGGACAAGCCGCTCTTGAATGCCAAGTTGATGTATCCAGACCTCAGGTGACGAAGATCAAGATCAACGTTCGCGACGCGCTGAACTGTCGCCCATGTCTTCGCGAGCCAGTTGGATGCGGTGCAACGCCCTCGTCTTGGAAAGACATAATCACCTCCGTCACCACGGGCGTTATGCAAGCTCTCAGCACGCTCTACGATGTCAAGTACCTCCGGTGTCAAGTGAAACACTTTTGGTTCTGCGCTCCGCTTGTATGTCTTGTGGTCATCAAGAAGTATGATCTTCCTATCCTTGTAGACTCTGTCTCGCCGAATTCGAACTGCCTCGACCGGTCGGCACCCAGTGTACACAACGAAGGCACAAGCAAGCAGCCGAGATGGATCATTTCTCCGGTTTCGCATAAGTTGGTCTATCGCGCCCTGAATAGATGCATACTCGACCTCTGAAATGCGTCGCCTCTGGGGGGTTGACGGTTTCAAGTCTATCTTCAAGGCTGGACAGGAAAGAACATCCGGCACCCGACCATATTTGGCACCCCACGTCCAAGAACTTCGAATGTAGGTGACTACAAGGTTGTGGTTGCCCCTCTGGCGCTCGAACGGTTGTAGCGCCTGCCTTATGTCAATGGACGTGACTTCTGCTATTGGCTTCGACCATAGTTCTTTACCAACCATTCGCCGGACCCGTTCGACACTGCGGACAGTTTGAAGGGAACACCCCTTCTTAACGTACTCCTCCAAGTAGGCGTCAAATAGGTCTCCTAGCGTTCCAGCCCTGCGCCGTTCGAGCTTCTCGGCAGCGGGGTCATCACCACGGGCGATTTTGCCCCATGCCACCTTCGCTTCGTTCCGAGCGTGGTCAAGGGTCAGCTTGCCATACTGGCCGATAGTGCATTTCCGTGCCCGGCCTTTGAATCGATAATGCAAGACGAACGTTATGACGCCGGTTGCCCTCAACTGCACCGCAAAGCCTGGGATATCTGAGTCCCACTTAGTAACATAGCCAACCCGACCGACTTGCTCTTCCGTCGGCGCGGGAAGCCGATCCAGAAAACTCTTCGTGAACTTCACCTTCTCGGGCACTTTACTCTCCAGTGTTGATTTGCGCTTACCGTATAACCGGTAGGTATGCTCCTCGCCTGAGTAAGCACAGGGTGATTCGAGAAGCGGAGACACACGGCGTTCCTGGGAGTAATGGAGAGTTCGCGATCGGCTGGTGTTCAGCAAGAACCCGGTCAAACTCTAGGAAAACCGCCATCTTCTGGAGGTTGAGAGTAGTTTTGGTGCACAACCACCCCTCCGGCGACCCCACCCCCAGCCGCGCCGATGTCGAGATGACCAAGGAGATCGTCCGCGCCGGCAACGCCATCGGTCTCGTCGTCCACGACCATCTGGTGATCGGCAAGGGCGGCCGCCACACCAGCTTCAAGGCGCAACGCCTGCTGTGAAAGCCCGGCTCTCTCGCGTTCCCCTTCTCCCGCTTCCCATGCAGCCGCGCCATGCATCGCCACTTTGCATTTGCGAATCGGTCGCCATTTTGTTGACCTGACGGTGCCCCGCCGAAGGAATCGACCGCCAGCATGTCCTCCTCGCCCTTGTCCTTGAAGCGCCGCAGCCTGTTGATCGGGTGCGGAGCGCTGGTTCTGATGTCCGACCGCGCTCTGGCCGCCCCCGCCGCGCCGCGCCGTCTCAGCCTGAAGAACCAGAACACCGGCGAATCCTTCGACGGCCCCTATCGCGACGCCTCCGGCCCGCTGCCCGATGCGATGGCCGATCTCGCCAAGTTCCTGCGCGACCACCACGCCAACAAGGAAGGGCCGGTCGACGTCGGCACGCTCGACTTCCTGGCCGACATACTGGAGGCGGTGGGTCAGTCCAAGGCGACCATCCTGTCGGCCTTCCGCACGCCGGAAACCAATGCCATGCTCGCCGCCCGCAGCCTGGGGGTGGCGGAACACAGCCAGCATCTGCTCGGCCGCGCCCTGGATGTCACCCTGTCGTCGCGCCTGCCCGACGCGCACCGTAGCGCGCTGGACCTCAAGCGCGGCGGCGTCGGCTGGTATCCGCGCTCTCATTTCCTGCACATCGACACCGGCCCGCTGCGCAGCTGGGAAATGTTCGGCCGGAATCTGGACGGGCTGTTCGCCCCCGGCGCCCGCAGCCCCCGCCTGCGCAGCGTGTCCCAGCGCATGCAGCTCCACCGCGCGCTGGCCCGCCGGCAGATGCTCGGGCGGCGGTGAGCGGGGGCCTGCATTGACCTGATGGGGGTGGATCTTTCCGGCATCCCCAGGTAGGACTGCCGCCATGACCGACCGCATCGCCCTCACCACCCCGATGTATTATCCGCCGCTCGCATAGCGCGGCGTCGATCGGTCATACCCGAAACCATGCCGTCGCAAGTCCGGCGGCCATGGTTCTCTCACGCGACAGAGACAGTCTCCGGACGGCCCGGCCAACCGTAGAGACGTCCCGATGCCGACCAGTTCCAGTGCCGCCGACTTCCTGCGCATCCTGCGCGAACGCGGTTTCCTCCACCAATGCAGCGACCCGGCCGACGACCTGTCGGGCCTCGCCGCCGCGGCGCCGGGCGGGGTGCTGACCGCCTATGTCGGCTTCGACGCCACCGCGGCCAGCCTGCATGTCGGGCATCTGCTGTCGATCATGGCGCTGCGCTGGCTTCAGCGCACCGGCAACCGCCCCATCGTCCTGATCGGTGGCGGCACCACCAGGATCGGCGATCCCAGCTTCCGCGACACCACCCGGCCGATGCTGGACGATGCGCAGATTGCCGCCAATGCCGCCGGCCTGCGCGGTGTCTTCGGCCAATATCTGACCTTCGGGGACGGCCCCACTGATGCCGTCATGGTCGAGAATGTCGACTGGCTGGACGGGCTCGACTACGTGCCCTTCCTGCGCGACGTCGGCCGCCATTTCACCATCAACCGCATGCTGAGCTTCGAGTCGGTTCGCCAGCGGATGGAGCGCGAACAGCCGCTGACCTTCCTGGAATTCAACTACATGATCCTCCAGGCCTATGATTTCCTGGAGCTGTCGCGGCGCCACGGCTGTCTGCTGCAGATGGGCGGATCGGACCAGTGGGGCAACATCGTCAACGGCATCGAGCTGGCCCGCCGGGTCGATCGGCGCGAGCTGTTCGGCCTGACCACGCCGCTGCTGACCACCGCGTCGGGCACCAAGATGGGCAAGACCGCTGGCGGTGCGGTGTGGCTGAACGTCGACGCGCTGAGGCCCTTCGATTTCTGGCAGTTCTGGCGCAACACCGAGGATGCCGACGTCGGCCGCTTCCTGCGCCTGTTCACCGAACTGCCGCTGGACGAGATCGGCCGGCTGGAGCGGCTGGAAGGCGCCGAGATCAACGAGGCGAAAATCATCCTGGCGACGGAGGCCACCCGCCTGTGCCATGGCTCTCAGGAGGCAGACCGGGCAGCCTCCGCCGCTGGCAGCCCCTTCGCTCCTGACCGGGACGGTCTGCCGGAAGTCACTCTGCGGCTTGCCGAGGGGACCGATGGCGTGCCGCTGGTCGATGCGCTGGTGGCGGCCGGCCTCTCGGCCTCCAAGGGCGCAGCGCGACGCCTGATCCGCGAGGGCGGCGCCCGTCTGGATGGCCAGCCGGTGACGGATGAGGCGGCGGCGCTCACCGCACCGGCCGTCCTGTCGGCCGGCCGCAAGCGTCATATCCGCCTGATCCTGGCTCCCTGACTGGAAACGGTGGCGTCAGCCCTCCAGCTGGCGCCACATCTCCATGTCGCGCTCGGCGGTCCAGATGCGGGGATCGACGTGGCCGGTCGCCTCGTCATAAGCGCGGGTGACGTTGAAGGGCATGCAGTGGTCGAAGATCACCCAATGGCTGAACTTCGGCTTCAACGCGGCGTAGGTGTCCTTGTAGATGGTCCGCAGGTCCTTGCCCTGGGCCACGCCCTGCTTCACCAGTTCGAACAGCTCGCTGGTGAAGGCGCGGGTGCCGCGCAGCCCTTCCTGCACCTGCTCCGCCGTGGTCAGGGCGGCGCCGCGGCCGGGCACCAGCTTTTCCGGCTTCAGCGCGGCGATGGCATCGAGCGTCGCCGGCCAATTGGTGAAATAGGCGTCGCCGCAATAAGGCGTGGCGCCGTATTCGACGAGGTCGCCGGAGAACAGGATTTTCTGCTGCGGCAGCCACACCACCGTGTCGCCCTTGCTGTGGCCACGGCCGAGTTGCAGCAACTGCACCTCCAGCGACCCCAGCCACATCGTCATCTTGCCGCTGAAGGTGATGGTCGGCCAGGTGAGGCCGGGCACCGATTCGACGGCGCGGAACAGGCGGGGGAAGCGGCCGATCTCGCTTGCCATGTCAGCCTCGCCGCGCTCGACGATCAGGTCGCGGGTGTCCTCGCTGGCGATGATCTGCTCCGGCGCGTAGCCCGACGCGCCGAGAACGCGCACCGCATGGTAATGCGACAGCACGACATGGCGGATCGGCTTGTCGGTGACCTCGCGGATGCGGCGGATGACGTCCTGCGCCATCACCGGCGTCGCCTGGGTGTCGATCACCATCACCGCATCGTCACCGATGACAATGCCGGTGTTGGGATCGCCCTCCGCCGTGTAGGCATAGGCGTTGTCCGACAGCTTGTCGAAGCTGACGGTCTTCTCGTCCAGGTCGGCGTGCGAGGCGAAGTTCTTGGACATCCGTTTTCTCCACAGACGCGGCCGACGCCCCCAACCCTCAAGGTGGCGCGACCATCATTGATCGGTTGGGCCAACCATATCGTTGCATCTGAAACCATGCAATGCGTTTGCGGGGCTGGAATGGCACCTGTACCGCCGGAGACCATGAACAGCAAAAAGCCCGCGCTCCTTGCGGAGGCGGGCTTTTTGTTGATTTGGTTGCGGGGGCAGGATTTGAACCTGCGGCCTTCAGGTTA
>NZ_LGQU01000214.1:0-3003 GCF_003115935.1 Azospirillum sp. TSH20 | reverse complement strand
CTACTGCAGCGTCAATCATGCTCCTGCCGCGACCCCAGACCGTCTCATCCTGATTGTCGCGCTCTCCATCCTGATTGTCGCGCCATAGGTGACCTACTACACCGGCCAGGACACCGCCGCCGCGGTCGCCCGCTTTGACGCCAACATCCTGGAACGCACCAGGTCGCTTCGCGGCCAGATCGTGGGGCGCTGAGGCGATGAGCAAGACCTCCGTGACCATCGGCCGCCGCAGCATGCCGGTCAGCGCTTGGCCCGAGCAGGACCGCGCCCTGTGGCAAACCGCCTGCGAATTAGGTGGGCCGTTGGATGACGCCGGTGCCGCCACCGACTGGGCGCCGGCCACCCGTCGCGGCCTCGTCGCTAACTACGGCCGCTGGCTCACTTTCCTCGATCAGCAAGGTCTGCTGATGCCGGATGCTGGTCCTGGCGATCGCGTGACGCCGGACGTGGTGCGTCGCTACATCGACCTGTTGCGTCCCGTTCTGGCACCACTGTCCTTGTGGACCACCATCGACCAACTCGCCGCCATCATGCCGGCCCTGGCGCCCGACGCCGATTGGGGGTGGCTGCGCCGCACCGCTGGTCGCCTGAAGCGGGGCGCCGCCAACCGGCGACCGATCACGCCGCGCATCCGCAACGCCGCCGACCTTTACCAGAGGGCCCTCGCCGCCCTTGCCGGAATCGAGGGGAAGCCTGAAACCCGGCCGTTCGCCCATGCCACAGCCTTTCGCGACGCCCTGATGTTCGCCCTCACCATTGCCCGGCCGATCCGCCGCCGCACGTTGGCCGGTTTGCGGGTGGGCCAGCATCTCCGGCCGACCTCCGACGGCTTCCTGATCCAGCTGGAACGCGAGGACCTCAAATGTGAGGGTCCGATGAGCTTCCCGCTGCCGGCCAGCTTGGTGCCCCACATGGCGCGCTATCTCGACCACCATCGCCCGTGGCTGCTGCAAGGTCACGCCCATGATGCTCTGTGGATCACCCGCGAGGGGCTGCCGATGACCCTCAACGGCGTTTCCAGCCGCTTCGAGCGCGCAACCCCGGCCGTCCTCGGCGAACGGATCAACCCGCACCTGCTGCGCCACTGCGCCGCGACCAGCATTGCCATCGACGACCCGCAGGGCGCCCGGCTGACGGCGGCGCTGCTCGGCCACAGCACGCTGCGGACCAGCGAGCGCCACTACACGATGGCCAAGGGGCTGGAGGCCAGCCGCCGCTATCAGGCCACCCTCACCGACCACATCACCCACCTGCGCCGCACTGTCCGCGGCGAGCGCCCGTAGGATCCCCATCATGCGCGCCGTCATCTACGCCCGCTATTCCAGCGACCAGCAACGCGAAGCCTCCATTGCCGACCAGATCGAGGTCTGCCGGCGCTATGCCGAGCGCCAGGGCTGGACTGTCGTCGACCATTACAGTGATGCCGCCCTCAGCGGCGCCAGCCGTCACCGTCCGGCCTTCCAGAAGCTGCTGCGCGAGGCCGGACAGCGCCGCTTCGACATCGTGCTGTGCGAAGCGATCGACCGGCTCGGCCGTCGCCTCGCCGACACCGCCGACCTTCAGGACCGCCTCGCCTTCCACGGCGTCCGGCTGTTCACCCCGCAGCTCGGCGAAATCACCACCATCCACGTCGCCGTCATGGGCATGATGGCGCAGGTCGCCTTGAAAGACTTGGCGGACAAGACCCGCCGCGGCCAGCTCGGCCGTGCCATGGCCGGCCGGATGCCGGGCGGCAAGGCCTTTGGCTATGACGTGCTGGATGGCGACGCTGAAGGTCGTGGCAGGCGGCGGATCAACTTGGCGGAAGCCGCGGTCGTCCAGCACATCTTCCGCCTGTTCGCTGACGGTGCCAGCCCGCGCGCCATCGCCAAGCGCCTCAACGCCGACGGGGTACCCGGTCCAGAGGGCCGGCTCTGGCAGGACACCACCATCCGCGGTCAGGTCGAGCGCGGCACCGGTATCCTGAACAACGCGATCTATGCCGGACGGCTAGAATGGAACCGCTGCTCCTACGTCAAGGATCCGGAAACCGGCAAGCGGGTTGCGCGGCCCAACCCGCCGGAGGCATGGGAGGTGGTGGAGGTGCCGGAGCTGCGCATCGTCGACACCGCGCTGTGGGAGCGGGTGAAGGCCCGGCAGGCATCGATCAGCTTCGAAATCGGTCGCGATGACCAGGGCAACGCGCTGAACCGGGCGCACCGCCGCAAGTTCCTGCTGTCGGGGTTGCTGACCTGCGGGTGCTGCGGCGGCACCTACGCCATCATGGCCAAGGACCGCTATGGCTGCGCCGCCCACCGCAGCAAAGGCACCTGCACCAACGACCGCACCATCACCCGCTTCGACATCGAGCGGCGGGTTCTCACTGGGCTGAAGGAGCGCCTGCTGGCGCCCGAACTGATCCAGGAGTTCGTCGACAGCTTCCGTGCCGGCGTCGAAGCGGCAACGGCCGACCGCGAACCCAACCGCCGCACGCGCGAGCGCGAGCTGGCGGCAGCCGAGCGCAAGATCGCCGGTATCCTCAAGGCGATCGAGGACGGGCTGTACCACGAGTCGATGAAGGAACGCCTGACCATCCTGGAGGCGGACAAGGCCCGTCTGCTTGCCGAGGCCGGGGAGCCCGACGCGGACCTGCCGTCGGTCCTGCTGCACCCCCAACTGTCGGACCTTTACCGTCGCAAGGTGGAAGCGCTGGAGGCTGCTCTCGCTGGCGGCGAGGACAGCGCCGAGGCGATGGAGATGGTGCGGATCATGATCGATCGCGTCGTCCTGACGCCCTCCCGTGCCGGTGCCGGACTGGACGCCGACCTGCACGGAGAGCTGGCCGGCGTGCTGACGGTCTGCGAGGGCGCCGCTGAGATCCGCAAAGCCCAGACGCACGAACGCCCCGGCTCTTTCGAACCGGGGCGTCAAGTGTTGGTGGTTGCGGGGGCAGGATTTGAACCTGCGGCCTTCAGGTTATGAGCCTGACGAGCTACCGGGCTGCTCCACCCCGCGGATGTTCTT
>NZ_LGQU01000201.1:0-3017 GCF_003115935.1 Azospirillum sp. TSH20 | reverse complement strand
GGGGCGTACGCCCCGGAGCCCTGCCGTTGCGTTAGCCTGGGGAATTTTCAGCCGCCCTTTCCGGGGAGTATCCAGCCGGCACTGACAGATCCACGCGATCGTCGACAACTACGCCACCCACAAGCATCCCAAGGTGCTGGAATGGTTGGCCGATCACCCGCGCTGGGTCTTCCATTTCACGCCCACCTCAGCCTCATGGATCAACGCCGTCGAGGGCTTCTTCTCCATCATTACCCGACGGAGCATACGGCGCGGCGTGTTCAAGTCCGTGGCCGACCTCCAGGACGCCATCGCCCGCTACATCCGCGAGCACAACAGGGCATCCAGCCCCTTCGTCTGGACCAAGCCGGCCGACACCATCCTCGATAAACTCAGCCGTTTGCCTGCACCTTCTGAATGAGTCAGTGCACTAGCGGCGTCATCTCCGGCATGTCCCGGACAGGTACGGGTTACGGGGCCATGTCGACATGAGCACTTTCTGAAAGGCGCATCATCATGATGTGACGAAAGTCAATGTAAAGTCATGTTGCTGTCAATCTGAATAAAAGCTAAATAAATTTCTACTGAAATCCCGAATATGTCACAGCGTATCTTGCTGCCTTCCAGTCAATGCTTTTCCGGATTGGAGGGGGCATGACACAGACGCAGATCGCTATTTTCACAGCCACGATGCAAGACACGGGCGCGGAGCTTTGGGTGACCGACGGCACGCCCTCCGGGACCCGGCTCCTTGCCGACATAAGGCCGGGCCCGCAGGGAAGCGCCCCCGAGGACGCCGTCATCGCCGGCGGCAAGATCTTCTTCACCGCCGACGACGGCCAGCACGGTCGCGAACTCTGGGTCACGGACGGTACCAGCGGCGGAACCCGGATTTTCGACGCCGCCGCGGGTGCCGCATCCGGGGCTCCGGACGACCTGACGGTGGTGGGCGACCGGGTGTTCTTCACCGCCGATGACGGTATTCATGGCCGGGAGCTGTGGGTGAGCGACGGGACCGCGTCCGGCGCCCGCATGGTTGCCGACCTCATGCCCGGAGCCGAGGGATCCTCACCATCGGCACTGACGGCGGCACAGGGCCGGGTATACCTGCACGCGGATGGCGGGGCACACAGCGGGATTTGGAGCTCCAGCGGCACTGCCGCAGATACCCGCCTCTTTCATGAGATGGCGCCGCTCTCCCCATGGTCTCAAGGCATTTCCCTGATCGGCATGACCGACGGGCGGATGGCCTTTCACGAGGGAAAGACGCCCTGGGCGTCCAATCTCACCTTCGTCGACGCCGACGGCAGCACGACGACATTCACGGACATCATTCCCGACGGCGGCGGGGCTGTCCGCTATGCCGCCACGCCGGACGGGATTGTGGCGTCGGTCACCACCGTGATAGACTGGACCGGCAGCATGGAATGGCCGACTGCCGTCCGACATTCGACCTTCTGGGCCACCGACGGCACGGCAGAGGGCACGCGGTATCTCGGCGACATGACGACACAGGGGTGGGACCTCGGCAGTGTCGTCGGACTGCATGACGGCCGCGTGGTGTTCACAAGCCACATGGACGTTTACCGGACCGAACAGGGAAGCGCGTCACGGATCAGCATGCTGGATGAGGCCACAGGCCAGGTGAGCGTCCTCTCGGCACAGGAGCTTGCCACGCCGCTGGGATGGCTCGACCAGGGATCGCCTGGCGAGGAGGGCGACCGCCTGCTCTTTCTGGACGAAAGCTATTGGTCGGGCTCCCAACGCCTTCTGGCGACGGACGGCGCGGGGCTGAAAACCGTTGAACTCCATCAGAACAGCGGGATGTATCAGGACATCGCGATTACCGGGGGGCGGGCGTTCTTCCTGACGGGCCAGAGCGGAGCCGATCCCGCCGGGCTCTGGGTGACCGACGGAACCTCGGAGGGCACGCACCATCTTTGGCAAACGGCGGGGGGAGCGTTTGGCGACAAGTTGCTGGGGGAACTCGATGGCCGCATGCTGGGGTTCGATCACGACTATTTCGCCAACACCGATCGGTTTTTTCTGTCCGACGGAACGGCGGACGGCACCGTCGTGCTCGCCGAGCTTCCTCCTGGCGCGGGGACGGACTATTGGGATCATACGGCCAAGCTGCTCGGGGTTGTCGCGGCGCCGGACGGTATCCGCGAGGGGGCTGACGGCGACGACACGTTGTGGGGCGACGATGGTGCCGACCGGATTCACGGCTTGGGCGGCAACGACCGCATTCTGGCCGGCTCTGGAGATGACCGGTTGAACGGAGGCGCCGGCGCGGACTACATCGATGGAGCGGACGGCGCCGATCGGCTCTATGGCATGTCCGGGCGGGACACTCTCGTGCCGGGAGCGGGCCGCGACATCGTCGATGGCGGTGTCGGCGACGATGTGCTGCTTGCCGAACGGGATGGCGAAAGCGATCAGTTCTTCTTCGCCCCCGGCAGCGGCGTCGACGTGCTGACGGCCTTTGACCCGCATCTGGACATCCTGATCCTGAAGGGGTTTACGCCGCACATCGGCACAGCGGCATGGCGAGCGGAGTACGTGACCGATCTGGGAGTCGGTGTGCAGGTCGATTTCGGCGGCGGCGACAGCATTCTCGTCCTGGACGCGACAGCGCATGACCTCCGCTTCCTGGTCATCGACGCGAGTGTTTGACGGACGCGTGTCAGACTTGGAGCGTAAGCCTGCATCCAACGGCAGAACATGTGGGTTCTGTTGCAGCGTTTTCGAACGGGCGGCCGTGTCCCGGCAGGTGGTGTCTGAGGCGTGAGGCTGGCCCGCCGGAGCGCTCCCCCGTAGCTGGCGCAGGCGGGCCAGCCGTTCGGGAGCGGGCGGTCACCGTGTTCTTCGGCTAAGAGGCGGTTTCCAGAACCCTTGTGTCTTTGAATTTTGCTAGAGAAGAAGCCCTGGGGGGTGGGGCATGCCCCACCCCCCCAGGGTGGAGCGGCACCCGCTAAACCCTTGGCCCTGGCCGGCCGCGGATGAGCTTGGGACCGCTCCGCCGTCTTCCACGCCCG
>NZ_LGQU01000140.1:0-3128 GCF_003115935.1 Azospirillum sp. TSH20 | reverse complement strand
TGCACGACGCCAATTACGATAACCGCCTAACGACGATTGGAATGGCCGGAAGACGGCCCCGTCATCAGCCTCTCCCCCGTGATCACGGGGGAGAGGCTGATGACGGGAGCGCGGATCACCGACCGACAGGTCAGGCGGTACATGGACGAGCGCAGGCAAGGACGCGGTCAAGCGACAGCGGCGGTAAAGGCCGGGTTCAGTGAGCGGACGGCCCGGCGGATCGACGCCAACCCGATGCTGCCGAGCCAACGGCCGGGGGAACGGACCTGGCGCACCCGCGAGGATCCGTTCGCCGGGGTCTGGGAGGAGGAGTTGGTGCCGGTCCTGCGCTCGGCTCCGCACATCCGGGCGACCACGCTGTTGGAGGAACTCCAGCGCCGCCATCCCGGCGACTATCCCGACAGCATGCTGCGCTCGCTCCAGCGCCGGGTCGCGCTGTGGCGAGCCACGGAAGGCCCCGAGCAGGATTTGATCTTCCGCCAGGACCATCCCCCGGGGCATCAGGCCCTGTCCGACTTTACCGAGACCGCCAGCCTCGGTATCACCATCGACGGCGCTCCCTTCGACCATCTCCTCTACCATTTCTGGCTGGCCTACAGCGGCTGGGAGTCGGTCAAGCTCGTCCAGGGTGGCGAGAGCTTTACCGCGCTGACCGAAGGGCTTCAGGAAGCGCTGTGGCAACTCGGCGGCGTTCCTCACACCCATCGCACCGACCGCCTGTCCGCCGCCTACCGCAACCTGACGGCCGAGGACGACGAAGCCGCCGGATACGCTGCCTTCTGCCGCCACTACGGCATGACCCCGACCCGCAACAACGCCGGCGTCGCTCATGAGAACGGCAGCGTCGAAGCCTCCCATGGACATCTGAAGGCAGCCCTGCGCGACGCCCTCGATCTGCGGGGATCGCGCGATTTCCCGGACATCCCCGCCTACCAAGCCTTCCTGCAGGACACCATCGCCCGCAAGAACGCCCGCCGCCGAAAGGCACTGGAGGTGGAATTGCCGGAGCTCAAGCCGCTGCCCCGCCACCGCACCACCGATTTCTCCACCACCACCGTCACCGTGACCCGCAGCGGCACCATTTCCGTACGCAAGGTGCTCTACACCGTCCCGTCCCGCCTCGTGGGCTGCCGGCTCAAGGTGCACCTCTACGATGACCGGCTTCTTTGCTGGCTAGGCACGACCCAGGTGCTGACGCTCACCCGCAAGCATGCCAAAGGCAAGCAGCGTGATCGGGTCGTGGATTACCGTCACCTCGCCACGTCCCTGGTGCGCAAGCCGCAGGCATTCCGCCGCTCCGTCTTCCGCGACGAACTCTTTCCCCGCCCAGCCTTCCGCCGAGCCTGGGAGGTGCTGGACGAACGTCTCGACGATCGCAGAGCCTGTCGCGTCTACGTCGGCTTGCTGCATCTGGCTGCTACCGGCGCCTGCGAGGCCGCCCTGGCCGAGCATCTCGACGCCGTGCTCGACCGCGGCGACCTGCCCGATCTCGAGATTGCCCGGACGGCCGTGGCGCCGCCGCAACCTGCCGCCGTGCCGCTGATCACCGTGGCGCCACCCGATCTCGCCGGATACGACAGCCTTTTGCGGCCGGCCCCTTCCACCGCCGATCCGGAGCCCGCATGACTGATATCGACGCCGCCAAATTGCCCGTGATGCTGTCCTCCCTACGCTTGCCGACCATCGGCCGACTGTGGCCGGGCTTTGCCGAACGGGCCGACCGGGAGGGTTGGGGAGCCGCACGCTTCCTGGCCACCCTGTGCGAACACGAACTGGCCGAACGCAGCGAACGCCGCATCGCCCGCCACATGGCCGAGTCGGAGCTCCCCGCCGGCAAGACGCTGGCCACCTTCGACTTCGCCGCCGTGCCGACCATCCGCAAGCCCCATATCGAGGCGTTGGGCCGAGGCGACGGCTGGATCGAGCGCGGCGCCAACCTGCTGATCTTCGGCCCCAGCGGCGTCGGCAAGACCCATGTCGCCTCCGCCATCGGCACGGCGCTCATTGAGGGCGGCCGGCGCGTCCTGTTCACCCGGACCACCGATCTCGTGCAGAAGCTTCAGGCGGCACGGCGCGATCTGGCATTGCCAAGCCTGCTGGCCCGGCTCGACCGCTTCGACGGCCTGATCCTCGACGACCTTGGCTATGTTCGCAAGGATCAGGCTGAAACCGCCGTTCTGTTCGAGCTGATCGCCGAACGCTATGAGCGCCGAAGCTTGATCTTGACCTGCAATCAGCCCTTCAGCGAATGGAATGCAATCTTTCCCGATCCCGCGATGACCGTCGCCGCCATCGACCGACTGGTTCACCATGCCACCATCCTGGAGTTGAACACGGAAAGCTACCGCCGCCGCTCCGCCCTGGCCGCGGCCCGGGACCCGAAGGCCTCCGAAGGGTAATCGACGCCACAACGGCGTAATTGTCGCCGGGCGTGCGCGGCGGCATGATGGCGGCCATGTACGAGCCTCCGACCATCGTTCAGCTGAAGATCACGATCCTGGGCATCGATCCGCCGATCTGGCGGCGCCTGCTGGTGCCGCGCAAGACAACGTTGGCCGAGTTGCACCACATCATCCAGGCCGCCTTCGGCTGGCTCGACTATCACCTGCATCAGTTCGAGATCGGCGGCCTGCGCTTCGGCGACCCCGACCTGCTCAACGCCGATGCCTTCGATGACGACAGTCTGGCTTTGCCGGAGGACGACGTTCGGCTGTTCGACTTCCTGCCCAACCCGCCGCCGTTCCTCTATCTCTACGACTTCGGCGACGATTGGCATCATCGGATCGAGGCCGAAACGGTGCTGCTGCCCGAGGCCGATCGCAAGTACCCCGCCTGCGTCGACGGCGCACGCTCCCGGCCGCCGGAGGACGTCGGCGGCGTCCATGGCTACGCCGACTTCCTTGAGGTCTTTCACGACCCAAGCCACTCAGAGCATGCCGATATGAAGCGATGGGCAGGACGTGCCTTTCACCCGGAGAAGTTCGACCTCATCAAGACCGATCGGGCTGTTCGAGCTGCCGTTCGATCCGCAAAACGTCGAGCGGCACTCTTGCGCTACGACTGACCGATCCAATTTCGGCAGGACAAGGTAATTGACGTCCGCCGGACATCGAAATTGTCGTTGCACA
>NZ_LGQU01000181.1:0-3272 GCF_003115935.1 Azospirillum sp. TSH20 | reverse complement strand
CGCTCGGCGGGGGGGGCGCCCCGCCGGTCGGCGTGCCGGCGGGTGCGCTGGGCTTCCCGCCGTCGGTCCGGACCGATGCCGCCGGCAAGGCCGCCGTCACATTCTCCGCCGGCGATCCGGGTCAGCCGCGCGCGGTGGACGACATCGACGGGCAGGTCTATGGCGTGCGGCCGACGCTGAGCGACGCCAACGCGGACACCTACAGCAACCCCTGGGACTTCATCAGTTTCCTGGTGTGGAGCGGCTACGAGATCCCCGAGGAGCCGAACTGGGAAGCCGACATCAAGCCGATCCTGGCGCAATACGCCGCGCTCTATCCGGTGATGCTGCCGGTGCTGAACATGGGCGACTATGACAGCGTGTGCAAACACCTGTATTCGCTGCAAACCGCCCTGTCGCTTCCGGAAGAGAACCCGAACTACATGCCGGCGGTGCGCGACCTGTCGCCGAACAAGAAGGCCGCGATCCTGAAATGGGCCGCCAATCCGGTGCGCGGCACCGCGCCGGCGAAGCCATCTTCTGCCGGGCCGGTCGCCGAGGAGCCGGCCGCACCCGCGACGGAGTCGATGATGTGGGCCGCCGTCCAGGCGCCGCCGGCCGCGGACACCGCGCCGCACCCTGCCACATATTTGAAGAAATAACGGGCCGAGCCTCCGCCCCAACCATCCCGCCCCAACCATCCGATTGGTGGAGAGATCCCACATGACGACCCAAACCATGGCGGCGACCCGCTCGGTCCCGGCCGCCGGCGCCAAGGCCACCGACCTGCCCAAGCGCGGCCCCTCGCTCGTCGTCCAGGCCAAGACGCCGCGGACGCTGGACGAGGTGCGCGCCAACCTCCAACTCGCGGTGGAACTGGAGCACGCGACGCTGCCGGCCTATCTCCAGGCCGCCTATTCGCTGGACGATGCGAAGAACGGCGTGATCGCCGGGATGATCATCGACATCGCAATGCAGGAGATGGAGCATTTCTGCCAGGCCGCCAACATCCTGGTGGCCATCGGCGGCCGTCCGGCCATCGACAATCCGGCCTTCGTGCCCTCCTATCCCGGCGGCCTGCCGAAACACATCGGCACCCAGCCCGGCCAGCCGGAGTTCATCGTGCATCTGCGCGGCTTCTCGCTGGATCAGGTCGAAAACTGCTTCATGGTGATCGAGGAACCGGCCGACCCCATCGACATTCTGGAGTCGGCACCCAGACTGGCGGCGTCCGATATCAAGGACAATTACCGGACCATCGGCGAATTCTACGAGGACATCTCCAAGGCGCTGGGCGACCTCGGCAACGGCTTCTTCTCCGGCACCGCCGACGGGCAGGTCTACGGCATGTTCGGCATCAAGCCGATCCTGTCCCTGGCCGACGCGCAGGATGCCATTGCCCGCATCGTCCGCGAGGGCGAAGGCACCCCGACCTCGCCGGAGGAAGGGACCGAGGACGGCGACGACAATGGCATGGCGCACTACTACAGCTTCTACGAGATCTACAAAGGCCGGAAGATCGCCAAGGCCGGCGACGGCAGTTGGTACTTCACTGACGAGGTCGTCCCCTTCGACCCGGCCGGCGTCCAGACCCTGATCGACGATCCCAAGCAGGCCGACTACGCCGCCGGCTCGGTCGCGGCGGTGCAGTCGGAGGCCTTCAACACCTACTACTCCAACCTGCTGAAGGCCCTGCACCAGAGCTTCAACGGCAACCCGGACAAGATCAACGACGCCATCGGCCTGATGTTCGACCTGAAGATCCAGGCCAAGATGCTGATGCAGCTGCCGATGGACGGCCACCCCGGCAAGTTCTGCGCCCCGACCTGGCAATACGTCCCGTGAGGAGGCTCCGCATGACCGGACATTCCCGCCATCCGGGCCTGCTGGGCGCGGTCGCCGCCCTGGGGCTGATCGCCGCCGCCGACACCGCCTGGGCGCAGGCCAGGAACATCTACCCGACCTTCGGCGTCCACAACCCGCCGGGCTTCAGCAATTGCCCCTGGAAGGGCTGCGTCTATCCCCGCAACGCCGGGGAGCCGAGCGACCCGCATTTCCCGGCCTTCTGGTCCACCAACTGGACCATGTACCGCGTGTTCAAGGGCTATGCCGATCACCCGCCGCCCTATGACGGCAAGCCGCCGGCTCCGCTGAAGGACGGGGAGGATTACGAGGTTTCCTACGGCTCGACCTATTATGACAGCACCGTCGCCGGCCCGATGGGCAGGGGCGCGATGATGGAGCATTACGAGAAGCGCTGCCTGCCGATCTTCCCGGGATCGAACCAGTACACATGTTCTTTCGTGTCGATCGGCGACCGCGCCTTCTTCCTGACTTACGAGCAGGACCGGCCGAAGGGCATGCCGGCCTGCTGCAGCTTCTCGCCGCTGAACCACCCGCCGCGCCGCGACTTCATCAAACATCTGCCCTATGCCAAGAGCGACAGCGCGCAGCTGGATTACCGGATCCAGGGCTATTCGATCTGGGTCGGCACCGCTGGCGGTCCGGCGCAGACCGGCGTCAGCCCGGACCAGACCGCCAATGGCGGCATCCTGTTCGGCTATGCCTTCAACGCCAAGGAAACGACGGATGCCGAGGGGCTGACGGCTGAGCCCTACCGCACGCCGCCCGGTGTGGCTCCGGCCGCGGCGGGGGTGCCGGTTCCGTCCGAAGGGGCGCAGACCGTGGCCTATCGCAAGCCGCAGTCCTTCTACTTCTCCGGCGTGCCCTATTCGGAAAAGACGCCGCTGCCCAACGCGCCCATCGTCAGCCAGAACTTCTCCAACTTCGCCCAGATCCGTCCGGATCCGGTGAAGACGTGGGATCTGGTGGCGAAGATGTGCGTCGGGCCGATCCCCGACTGCCACCTGTTCAACCCTCCGGCGACGGAAACGGCAGCCACGGCGGCTGTCGGTGCGGAAGCCGTTCCCAATGCTGCGATCGCTCCCGCGGCGCCCGGAACCTGGGGCAGCATTCCGGCCAAGTGAGCCGCCCCAACTTTTTTGCCGAAGGGCGAAAAAAGCTCTTGCGTGGTTCGGGTGAGGCCGCATATAAGACGCCTCCCGACGCGAACGACGCCGGCGCCGCCGAAACGGCAGCGACCGGCACGCGAAACGGGAAGCCCGACAAACCGGCGCTTATCACCTGAACCTAAGGTTCGGTGGAGCTTGCGGTTTCTGCATCGGGCGGGTTCTTTGACAAGTTCATACCGTGTTGTGAGAAGGGATGCGCAGGCGGCGGCAGTTGGTAGCCGTTGCGGCCTTGGGGTGCTGGGTTCCCGATGGGGATCGGCA
>NZ_LGQU01000216.1:0-3302 GCF_003115935.1 Azospirillum sp. TSH20 | reverse complement strand
CGATGCTGAACAGCTACTCCGGCTGGGCGGCTTGCGGCATCGGCTTCACCCTGCAGAACAATCTGCTGATCATCACCGGTGCGCTGGTCGGCTCCTCGGGCGCGATCCTGTCCTACATCATGTGCAAGGGCATGAACCGCTCGATCTTCAACGTCATCCTCGGCGGCTTCGGCGGTGAAGTTGCCGCGGCCGGCGGTGAGGCCAAGGGTCCGCAGGGCAGCGTCAAGGCCGGCTCGGCCGAGGATGCCGCCTACATCATGAAGAATGCCCAGTCGGTGATCGTAGTGCCGGGCTATGGCATGGCGGTGGCCCAGGCGCAGCATGCCCTGCGCGAGATGTCCGATGCGCTGAAGCACGAGGGCGTCGACGTGAAGTACGCCATCCACCCGGTGGCGGGCCGCATGCCCGGTCACATGAACGTGCTGTTGGCGGAAGCCAACGTGCCCTATGACGAGGTGTTCGAACTGGAGGACATCAACCGCGACTTTGGTACGGCGGATGTGGCCTTCGTCATCGGCGCCAACGACGTCACCAATCCGGCCGCCAAGACCGACCCGTCGAGCGCGATCTACGGCATGCCGATCCTGGACGTGGAAAAGGCCAAGACGGTGTTCTTCATCAAGCGCGGCATGGCGGCGGGGTATGCCGGTGTGGAGAACGAGCTGTTCTTCCGGCCGAATACGATGATGCTGTTCGGCGACGCCAAGAAGGTGACTGAAGAAGTGGTGAAGGCGATGGAAGCGTAACGGGGGTTCTTACGGAAAAGCGCGCCGCTCCGGATGGGGCGGCGCGTTTTCTTTTTTGTTGAAGTATCGGCTTCGATTGCCCCCACCCTAACCCTCCCCCGCTGGGCAGGGGAGGGAATTGGACCTTTGTCGGCGTTCGGCGGCAGTCCCTCCCCCGCCCAGCGGGGGAGGCTAGGTGGGGGCAATCGGAGCCGATGCTACCCCACCACCAGATCGTCCAACCTGAACCCCGCGATCTTGTAAATTTCCTCCAGCGCCCGGCCGAATTCCACTTCCGGCTCGTTGGCCACGCGCTCGCGCATCGCCGCCAGAATCTCCTGCTTGCTGCTGAAGCGCACCGCCATGATGAAGGGGAAGCCGAACCGCTCGCGATAGGCGCGGTTCAGGTCGCGCTGTTCCTGCGCTTCGGCTTCCGTCAACTCGTTCAGCCCGGCCTTCGCCTGCTCGGTCTGCGAGAAGGCGGTCAGGTTGGCGGCGCGGGTGGCGCGGTCGGCAAGGTCGGGGTGGGCGAGGATCAGCGCACGCTGCCGCTCCGTCCCGGCGTTGCGGACGATGCCGGTCATCACCGCGCGCAAGGCTGCGGCATCGGCGAAGGGCCGCTCGTCCCAGGCGGCCTCGGCCACCCAGGGGCTTTCCTCGAACACCGCACCCAGCGCCGCGACGAAGGCGGCGCGGTCCATCCGGTTCAGATCGTCCAGGTTGTAGGGCATCTGCGCTCTCACTTCGCGGTGTAGGGATGTTCGGCGATCCAGTGGCGGGCGATGTCGAGCCGCGTCGCCACCCACGCCTTGTCATGGCCACGCACATAGTCGAGGAAGCGCGCCAGCGAGGCCGCACGGCCGGGCCGGCCGACCAGACGGCAATGCAGGCCGACCGACATCATCTTCGGCGCCGTCTCCCCCTCCGCATAGAGCGTGTCGAAGCTGTCCTTCAGGTAGGCGAAGAACTGGTCGCCGCTGTTGAAGCCCTGGTTGGTGGCGAAGCGCATGTCGTTGGCGTCGAGCGTGTAGGGCACGATCAACTGCGGCCGGCCATGGCTGTCGTCCCAATAGGGCAGGTCGTCGGCGTACGAGTCGGCGTTGTAGACGAAGCCGCCCTCCTCGGCGACCAGCCGCCAGGTGTTGGGGCTGCACCGCCCAAGATACCAGCCGAGCGGCCGCTCACCGGTGACGCGGGTGTGGACTTCGATGGCGCGCAGCATATGGTCGCGCTCCACCTCGGGCGGCAGATGCTGATAGTCGATCCAGCGCCAGCCATGGGTCGCGATCTCCCAGCCGGCGGCCTTCATCGCGGCGACCACCTCCGGATTGCGCTCCAGCGCCATGGCGACGCCATAGACGGTGACCGGCAGGTTACGCTCGGTGAACAGGCGGTGCAGCCGCCAGAAGCCGGCGCGGGAGCCGTATTCGTAGATCGACTCCATGTTCATGTGGCGGGCGCCGGGGATCGGTTGGGCGCCGACGATTTCCGACAGAAAGGCCTCCGACGCGGCATCGCCGTGGAGGACGCAATTCTCGCCGCCCTCCTCGTAATTGATGACGAACTGCACCGCCACCCGGGCGCCGCCCGGCCAGTTGGCCTGCGGCGGGGTGGCGCCATAGCCGATCATGTCACGGGGGTAGCCCTGGGGTTGGGCGGTCTCGGTCATCGTCGTCTCGCTCACTGCGGTCGAAGCGGGGACTACGCTAAGCCATTGGCGGCAGGGGGTTCAATCGGCGGATTGGGCGCGGGGCTGAAGACAGTTTCCGGATTTTGGAGGGTGGGCGGGGGTGGGGGGTGATCTATCGTCGGCTTTAGACCCCCACCTATCCTCCCCCGCTGGGCGGGGGAGGGACTGCCGCCACTTTCCCGAACAAGCGCCAATCCCCTCCCCCGCCCAGCGGGGGAGGGTTAGGGTGGGGGGTCTAACGCCGGCAACGCGCAGAATGGAGACCACCCCCATGGGCCGCCTGACCACCCACGTCCTCGACATTGCCGCCGGCCGTCCGGCGCCGGGCATGCGCATCCGCCTGACGGCGCTGGATACCGGCACCATCCTTGGCGAGTTCACAACGAACGCCGACGGCCGGCTCGACGCCCCGGCGCTCCAGGGCGACGAGTTCAAGCCCGGACGCTATGAACTGCTGTTCATGGCCGGCGACTATTTCCGCCGCACCGGCGCCATCTCCGGCGATGGCCCGGACTTCATCGACGAGGTGCCTCTGCGCTTCGGCATCAGGGACGCCGCCCAGCATTACCATGTGCCGCTGCTGGTTTCGCCCTGGGCTTATTCCACCTATCGCGGCAGCTGACGCGCTCTGCCCCGTTCGCGCCGCTTTCCAGCCTGTGGAAAAGGCAACCCATTGATTTGCCGCACCCACCATCCGCGCGCTTAGCTGTCCTCAGGAACAATCGCGTTTGGTGAGGAGTCGAGCGATGGCGAGAATGACGGCGGCGGAAGCGGCGGTGCGGGTGCTGGAGCGGGAGGGCATCGACGTCTGCTTCGGCGTCCCCGGCGCCGCGATCAACCCCTTCTACGCGGCGATGCAGCGGCGCGGCACGATGCGCCATGTGCTG
>NZ_LGQU01000125.1:0-3345 GCF_003115935.1 Azospirillum sp. TSH20 | reverse complement strand
AGCTGACGACCAAGCAGGAGGGCGATGCTTCCCTGGTCGGCCGACTGCTCGACCTGCTCGCCCGCCGGATTGGTATGGTGCCGGCGGATGGGGCGTACGGCGGCGAGTCCGTCTATCGCAGCGTGGCGACCCACAGCCCCGGCGCGGAGGTGATCATCCCGCTGCACTCGACCGCGGTGCCGAGCGACACGGCCGGGAGCGCCTCCAACCAATGCGACCGGCAGCGGCCTGCGCGCCCGGAGTCTGCCGGCCCAGAAGGTCAAGGCCGCCATCCTGATCACTGCTGGATGCAGGCGGATTCCGCTCCCACGCCCAGTTGCGCGCCAAAGGCACGCCTCCCTGCACCAACGCCCGCAGTCTAGCCTCGCTCCGGCCGCTCATGCCATGACGTCAGCCGTCTCCCGGATAGGTGAGAGGAAGGTTGCCGACGGGCTTGCGGCGGGGATGGAGACGTCTGGCGTCAGGGGCCAAGACGTCCAGGGAGCGCCCGGACAAGGATGGCCGAGATGAAAGGGGTGTGACTGAGCGGGCATCGCCCGGCCTGGACCGGATGGCAGTCGCCCGCTTGTGGAGATCGTCTGGAGAGAGGTTCCCCTCGCGATCCGTTCTTCAGCGGCCTCATGGCCCGTCGATGTTCGCGTTGATTGATTTATACTGCCGGAAAGCGAAATTGTACCGGCATCTTCGGTATCGGCTCCGGCTCTCCGTCGTATGGGAGCTGTCGGCTGTCGCCCCTTCCCAAGGCGATGGCGTTTCGCCCCCACCCTACGGGAGCCGCCCGCCGGTTCGCCTTCCTCCCCGTCGCGATCCTTCAGACGGAGACATCGGGAGGACCCGCCCCAGTCAAAAGGATGGGAGGGAGCATGCAACCCCTTCCAGAGAAGGGAGCGCTCCGTCGGTCGGGCATCCGGCTTCCGAAACGGCGCAGCGGACGGGAATCGCACCTATAATGATCCGCGACTTCCTGAATTCTTGAGCAGAGTCGGCGCGCCATGGTCGAACACGCAGACATCTATCGGGCTCCAGGTCCGACCGAACCTCACGGCAAACCCTTCGACGCCGCCCGCGCGCTCGACGAGCTGTGCCAGGCGCATGAGCGCCTCGACACTCTCCACTACGCAATCTTGCACTGGATCCACTGGTGCCGCATTCCCGACCTCAGTTCCCTGCAAGTGGCGATCCTCTACATCCTGAGCCGGGGGCCTCAGCAGCCGAGCCGACCGGGCATGGCCCTGTTCCACCGCGACCGGCCGCTCGCCTATTCGCTCAAGCCGCTGCTGAGCCGCGGCCTCATCGAGGAGCGGCCGCACCGCCATGACGGGCGGGCCAAGCTGCTGCACGTCACGCCGACCGGCCTCGCCGTCCTCCGGCGTTTCGGAGTCCGAGACGAGGCGATGACGGCGCTCGCCCGGATCCCCGGAGCGCTCGATCGGCCGACCTTCAAGGATGCTGGTGTCTAGCGGGGAGGGCACCGTGACCATGCTTCCTTACACACCGGCTGGGGACTGCGACGGACCGGGCTCTTCGCCCCTGGGAGGTTTCCTGGCTTTCTGCCGCCGCCTGCCGATCGGGCGACGGACTGCGGCCGCGGAGGACGGCCCCGCTCGCCCCGACCGTTGCGCGGAGGACGCCATGCGCCACTGGATGGCATGGCTCCGGCCGGTGATCGTGGAGAGCGACACCGCGTTCATAAGCGATCTGCGGCCGCTGGGGCTGCTCCATGCCATCGACGCCGCCGCGGTGTGGCTCGCTCTGGCGAAGCGTTTACCCGCACCTCTGCTGGCCGCGCCACCGACCGTTGCGGTCGGCAGCGGAGCGGAGGAGCATGCCGCCGACAAGGCGCCCACTTGGGACGAGGATTGGGCCGAGGCGCTGCGACGGCATTCGCTGGCGATCGTGGGCGCCGCGATGCGATCGCCCTGCAGCCAGGAGGCGCTGCTCGCCGAGATCAACCAGACCCGCGCCGCGGCACGGAGGACCGGGGTGCCGCCGCTTGGCGGCGACGATCTGCGCACGCTGGCCGCCATGCTGCGGACCGCACCCGAATGGCGCGCCGTGCGGCGTTCGCCGTGCCATCTCTCGTCGGGCGACGTGCTGGAATTCCTGGAGCAGGTGCTTCAATCCAGCCGGTCCGATCCGGAGGATCTGCTGCTGCTCGGCCTGGCGCACCTCCACGAGCATCAGGATCCGCATTTCGCGGAGGTGCTGCACGGCCTGTATCCGTCGTCGAGGGTCGAAGCGGCGGCCTTGGCGCACCTGGCCATGGCCGTGCGCCGGCTGCGCCTCGCCATCGACCAGCACCTCCTCGGTCAGCGCCTGGATCCGTCGAAGGAGTGGGCGTCCGATCCATCCCCACTGCTCGAACGGGTCCTTGGCTGGTACGACCGGCTGAGCGCGCTGAGCGTCTTTGCCGACCCGCAGATCGCCCAGGAGGTGCAATTGCGCATCCTCGAGCTGGGCAACGCGGTCGAGCGCGACCTGGATCCCGCCCTGCTCCAGCAGTTGACGCGCGCGTCGGTCCACACCGTGCCGCTGCGCACCCTGCGGGGGCTCCGCTTCACGCTGACCTTCGGTGCCGAAATGTCGAGGCGCCAGCGCGGCCGGCCGCGGACGGCATGGTGCCAGAAGGTCGGCGCGCAACTTGTCCGACTGTTCAACGCCGCGCTCGCCGACCCCTCGCCGACGGCTCTGGACCTGGTGAGCGAGATCTTCGACCTTGCGGACGCGGCGGGGCATCCGATTGCGATCAGCGTCCTCGACACGCGCCTGCTCGCGAGTGTGCAGGACGCGCTGCTGCGCCATGATCCGTTGAGCGGCGCGAAGCTGCGCCTGGTCAAGCGCACCGTCGACGCGAGCCTCGCGGAGCAGCGCCGGCTGAAATGGTGGGTGTCCGACGACGTGCGGAGCCTCATCGAGGCGGCGGCCCGCTTCGATTCCGCGCGATCCGACGCAGCGCTGCCTCCGACTTTGGCGCGCAACTCCGCGTGAGGGTGGAGTCCACCGGCGGCCTGCGGTGAACAGGCGACCTTGCGGGTGACCGGCGTCCCCAAGTTGGTCATGACGTTCATGACTTTGCAGCTGACAGCGGCCTCGACTGTCTGGGTAGGCTAATCAGTTGGATATGGCGGATGCGTCGGTTGGAGGCGCTCCCCGCGGTAGCGCTCGCCACAGCGGTTAAGCGCGGCGGGATGATCACCTCCGCGTCGGGGCTGTGGGCCGCCACGCTGCGATAGACGGACTAGCGGCCGTACGCCCCGTCCGCCGGCACCATACCAATCCGGCGGGCGAGCAGGTCGAGCAGTCGGCCGACCAGGGAAGCATCGCCCTCCTGCTTGGTCGTCAGCT
>NZ_LGQU01000208.1:0-3552 GCF_003115935.1 Azospirillum sp. TSH20 | reverse complement strand
CGCCCTGGAAGCGCACCACCACATCGGCCCGGCTGGACAGCCAGTCGACGATCTTGCCCTTGCCCTCGTCGCCCCACTGGGCGCCGACAACCACGACGTTGGCCATGGGATTCTCCGTTGTGATGTCAAACCGTTATTGAAGAAGGCTCCGCACCTCCCGGCCGCGGTGCTGCATCGCGACCGGGAGGTGCGGTGTCTTTCTCGCCCAGTCGGCACCGGCTGAACGCCGATGCGGATGCCACTTCGCTGTGCACCGCTCTTGCGGCCGAAGCCCGGCGGCCGAATGGGGCCATTTGTGTTCAAAGCGACTGAAGCCTTGATTCAGGACTTGAACCGGTTGGGGTCGAAGGCGCCCGGCGGCAGCGATGACAGGGCTGCCGGTGGTGGGAACGGGTACCGCAGATAGGGTGCCTGCGGCTGGCCGGGAGGCGAATATTGACCATCGGCGAGAATGCGCTTCTTCGCGGACATCTGCACGACCTTGCAGCGGAAGGTCGTGATCTGTGCCGGTGCGAAATCATCGATCGGCGTGTAGTCGCGTTCTGGGCGGTATTTCTCCAGCACCTCATATTGCTGGCGCCGCACGGCTTCGAGATCCTCCGATGGATCGACGTGGCATCGTGCGAGCACGCTGTAATATTCGAAGCTGGTGTTTTGCCCCTTCGGCGCCTTTAGCAGAGCGACCAAATGGTCGATCTCGATGGTCACGTGCGGATTGCGGTGGATCAGTCCGGCCATTCGTCCGAAGCGGGAGCAGTGAAGTAGAAACACCCCGTCAATAAACCGGTAGCTCTGAGCCAAAACATAGGGAAAGGGATCGTCATGGATTGCGATACGGCAGACGACCTGGTCGGCAAGAAATTTCGAAATGGCCTCCCAGTCGTTCCATGCTAGGTCGGAACGCCGCATGCCATTGTCGAAATAGGCCGGTAGGGCAGTGGAGCTGTTCATTCTGCTTCGTCCCGATCAGCGGATGGCGAAGATGCCCTCGACCTCGACGGGGGCATCGAAGGGAAGGCTCTTGACGCCGATGGCGATGCGGGCGTGCTCGCCCCGCTCGCCGAAGGCCGAGGTCATGATCTGCGAGGCGGCGTTGATGATGGTCGGTGCATCTGCAAATCCTTCATCAGCGGCAACGAAACCACCCAGCCGGATGCAGCGTTCGACGCGGGTGAAATCGCCCTGGCAGGCGTGCTTCAACCAAGCCAGGACATTGAGGGCGCACAGTTCAGCTGCCTCCCGCGCCTGATCGACGGAGACGGTGCCCGGAACGCGGCCGACCCAGACCGGCTTGCCGTCCCTGACCGGCAATTGGCCGGACACATGAACGATTCCTCCATGTACGACATAAGGTTTAAAGGCTGCCGCAGACATTTGGATGTCGGGCACGTTTCGAAGAAGATCGTGGTTCAAAACCATGTGAAGCCCACCTTGCAGATATAATGAATTGTCGGAGCACGTAACAATGACAGTCCCGCCGCGCCGCCGCGCGCGCGCGGGCGCCATGTTTGCGCGTTCTCTCGCCAATCGGGATGCAAGCCCCGCGACAGCCAAATGGTCGCGCCCTGTCGGAGTGCAGTTTGGCATTCTTGCGACAGAGGTTGGCGCCGGCTCGCGAGCAGGCGCATCAGAAGCCGGATAGTCTCCTGTACGAACAGTTATGGGAGGCCACAATGAACATCTGCGCGAGCGATCGGCTTGAGAGGCTGCCGCTTTGTAGTTATCACCGGTTCCTTCTTCTGATCATTGGCCTAGCGTTCTTCTTCGATAATCTTGATCTGGCCATGATGACCTACCTTCTGGGGTCGATAAAGGCGGAGTTCGGGCTTACGACGGCTGAAGCCGGAATGTTGGGGAGTGCCAGTTTCGTCGGCATGGCGATCGGCGCGGTTTGTTCGGGTTTGTTCGCGGACCGGTTTGGAAGGAAACCGCTCTTTCAAATGAGCATGATCGTGTGGGGCGTGGGTAGTTATCTGTGCTCGACAGCGACGGACCCCCTGACGCTCGGGGTGTACCGGTTCATCCTCGGGATTGGCATGGGGATGGAGTTGCCGCTGGCGCAGACGCTGCTTTCCGAATTCATTCCAGCGAAGCGGCGCGGCAAGTATCTGGCCCTCATGGACGGAAACTGGCCGATCGCGTTCATCTGTGCCGGATTGATCTCCTACATGGTGTTGCCGAGCTACGGCTGGCGCACGATGTTCGAAATCGGCGCGGTTCCGGCGCTCTTCCTGTTCGCCATCCGGCGCTTCGTGCCGGAGTCCCCCCGGTGGCTGGAATCGCGGGGACGGGCCGCCGAGGCTTCGGCCATCGTGGACGGCATTGAAGGCACCGTGAAGAAGCGACTGAAGCTCACCGTACTGCCCCCGGTGATCGCCAGAACGGCGGGCAGCGCACCGGCATCGATCGGTCTGCGTGATCTGTGGAGCGGCGTCTACCGCCCCCGCCTCCTGACGGCATGCGCATTGTGGTTCTTTGCGCTTCTCGGTTTCTACGGGCTCAGCACTTGGCTCGGCGCGCTTCTGCAGCAATCCGGCTACGACGTGACGAAGTCGGTTCTCTACACGGTCTACATTTCGACCGGTGGTATCCCCGGGTTTCTCTGGGCGGCCTGGGCCGTCGAGCGCTGGGGGCGCAAGCCGACTTGCATCATCACGCTGCTCGGCGGAGCCCTCGCGGTCATGACGTACGGTTACGTCGCTCTGGGAAACCTGGGCATTCCGGCCCTCTTCGCATCCGGTTTCTCGATGCAGTTCTTCCTGTTCGGTATGTGGGCCGTTCTCTACACCTACACGCCGGAACTCTTCCCGACCGGGGCGCGGGCATCCGGTTGCGGCCTGTCTTCCACGGCCGGTCGCATGGGGTCCCTCATCGGCCCGACCACCGTCGGCATCATCCTGCCCGTCGCCGGAACGACTGGGGTGTTCGGGCTGGGCGCGGCTTGCTTCGTCATGGCGGCGCTTGTCATCTACAAATTCGGCATCGAAACCCGCGGTATGTCGCTGGAAGAAATTGCCACACACACGGAAGAGATGAATGTCGAGCCGGCTCTCGCCGGTTCCCGGCAGCAGTCGACCTGATGGCCGCACTGGCCGGTCCTGCACGACCCGGCGGAACTTGGGGGTAATAACAGGGTTGGCGGGTCGCAGTCATGGCCTAATGGCTTTGCCATTCCGGTCAAAGCCATGATTGGCGGGGGAGCGTGCAAACTTGGCGTTCTCCCGCGCGCAGGCACAGGGCGGACCGGGCACAATCGGGCCTGAGTACCGGCGGCATCATCTCCATGAGCCATGCCGCCGATGTTGCCAGCCGATAGAGAAATTTACTTTGGAATGCTCCAGGTCCGAAGAATGCCTGAATGAGCCTTAAGGAATTTACTGTCGAAACCCACCCCAAAAGCGAGTTTTTACCATGACGAGAATGACGGCGGCGGAAGCGGCGGTGCGGGTGCTGGAGCGGGAGGACATCGACGTCTGCTTCGGCGTCCCCGGCGCCGCGATCAACCCCTTCTACGCGGCGATGCAGCGGCGCGGCACGATGCGCCATGTGCTG
>NZ_LGQU01000189.1:0-3635 GCF_003115935.1 Azospirillum sp. TSH20 | reverse complement strand
TGTCGGCGGCCTGGATGGTGCTGATCGACTGACCCATCGCGTCCTTCAGCGACGTCAGGTCGCCGGCGCGCTGGTTCAGACCCTTGGCGGCGAAGAAGGCGGTAGGACCATCCAGAGCCGAGTTGATCTTGTTGCCCGTCGACAGGATGTTCTGCTTCTTGTCGATACCGGCCTGCGTGCTCTGCAGCTGCAGGAGGTTCGTGCGCATCGAAGCGGTCAGGGTCACATTTCCGGCCATGGTCCTAGTCTCCTTCTGAGGCTGTCCCCGCCCCTGGTCATTTGACCGGCGAGGCAACGTGCGTTTTCCTGACACCACTCTTTCAAGCGCCGTGCCAACTGCGGTGGTGTGACATAAGTGACTGATTTCGCTATCAAATAAAAATAGGTCGGCAAAAAGGGCAGGGTTGGGCCCGCGCTCCCCGGTCCGGCGTCCGAAAAACTTTCCCGGAATCTTTTGCCGCTGACGGACGGTTCTGCCGGGATGCCGGGCGGCAAGAATCTTCCCACCACCCGGCAGGCCCGGCTATGGTCGGGCTCCAAACCACGTCCCAAACATCGAACGCATGGCCCCGACGCGGGCCAAAGCAGGGAAGGGAGAAGCATCATGACCGGTCGGATCGACGCACGCCTGGCGGAGCTGGGCATCGAGTTGCCGCAGGCCGCCGCCCCGGTGGCCGCCTATGTGCCCTACACCCGTTCGGGCAACACCCTCTACATCTCGGGTCAGGTGACGGTCTGGAACGGCGAGCGCAAGTTCGTCGGCAAGGTCGGCCAGGACTTCACGGTCGAGCAGGGCAAGGAAGCCGCACGCCTGTGCGCGCTGAACATCCTGGCCCAGGCCAAGGCCGCGCTGGGCGGCGACCTGGACCGTGTCACCCGCGTGCTGCGGCTGGGCGGGTTCGTCAATTCCGGCGCCGATTTCCACGACCATCCGCTGGTCATCAACGGCGCGTCGGAACTGATGCGCGACGTCTTCGGCGAGGCCGGCCAGCATGCCCGCGCCGCCGTCGGCGCTCCGTCGCTGCCCGGCAATGTCGCGGTCGAGGTCGACGCGATTTTGGAAGTGGCCTGAGGGAGGTGGCCTGAGGAATTTACGGCGGTGACGGCGTCTTGCTGTCTTGCGGCATGAGGCCTACCTCCTTGCCAGTGTTCAAGGAGACGCATGCATGCCCGACGGCAACGATGCCATCACCGTCAAGGTTCTGACCGGGATCGGCGAGGCGGACCAGCAGGGCTGGGACGACTGTGCCGGTCCCGGCAATCCCTTCCTCTCCCACGCCTTCCTGTCGGCGCTGGAGGAATCGGGATCGGCGACCGGCAAGTCCGGCTGGCAACCCAGCCACCTCGCCGCCTATGACGGCTCCGGCCGCATGGTTGGCGCGGTGCCGGCCTATCTGAAAAGCCATTCCTACGGCGAATATGTCTTCGACCATGCCTGGGCCAACGCCTATGAGCGGGCGGGCGGAAGCTATTATCCGAAGCTGCAGGTGGCGGTTCCCTTTACGCCGGTGCCGGGGCCGCGCCTGCTGGTGGCGCCCGGTCCACGGGCCGATGCCGTCGCGGACGCGCTGATCTCGGCGCTGGAGCAGGTGGCGGAGCGTTACGGCGTCTCCTCCGCCCACGTCACTTTTCCGGAGCGCCAGGAATGGGACCGGTTGGGCGAGGCCGGCTGGCTGAAGCGGCTGGGTGTGCAATACCATTGGCACAACCGTGGTTACGGCAGCTTCGACGAGTTCCTGGAGGCGCTGAACTCCCGCAAGCGCAAGGCGATCCGCAAGGAACGGCGCGAGGTCGCGGAGAGCAGCGTGCGCCTGCACACCCTGACCGGCGACGAGCTGAAGCCGGAGCATTGGGACGCCTTCCACCGCTTCTACCTGGACACCGCCGACCGCAAATGGGGCGGCGGCTATCTCAACCGCCGCTTCTTCGACCTGCTGGGCCGGACGATGGCCGACCGGGTGGTTCTGGTGATGTGCGAGGATGGCGGGGAATGGGTGGCCGGCGCGCTGAACCTGCTGGGCGACGATGCGCTGTACGGCCGCAACTGGGGTTCCGACGGGCGCTACCGCTTCCTGCATTTCGAGGCGTGCTATTACCGTGCTCTCGATTTCGCCATTGAGCGTGGTCTGGCGCGGGTCGAGGCCGGCGCCCAGGGCGAGCACAAAATCCAGCGCGGCTATCTGCCGGTGCCGACCTACAGCGCCCATTGGATCGCCGACCCCAGCTTCCGCCGCGCGGTGGAGCGTTACCTGCAGCAGGAACGCCCCGCCGTGGAAGCGGAGATCGCGGCGCTGGACGAGGAACTGTCGCCCTACCGGCGGGAGGGCTGAGCCTTACGCCCAGCCGGCCAGCACCGCCGCGGCGTCGCTCTCCTGCACCGGCGCGCGCTCCGGCGGCGGGGCGCCGTCGACGCGCAGGCCCATCAGCGTCTCCACCAGCGGCTCCGGCCCCGGCGTGACGCGGACCTGTCCGCGCTCGGCGATGTGCGGATGGGCCGGCACCTCCGTCAGCTCCGGAACCGCTTCGAAACAGCAGTCCACCGGGTCGAGTTGGGCCTTCCACTCCGCCAGCGTCCGGGTGGCGAACAGGGCGTCCAGCTCCCCCGTCAGGTCGGTCTGGGGCATGGGATCCTCCTGCCGGGCGATCCAGTCGGGACGGCCGACCGCCTCGCAGAAGTTGGCCCAGAACTTGGCCTCCAGCGCCGACAGGGTGACGAAGCGGCCGTCGGCGGTGCGGTAGATGCGATAGCAGGCGGCGCCACCCGACAGCAGCGCCTCGCTGCGTTTCGGCATGGTGCCGCGCGCCGCCGCGGTGAGGTTCATGCCCTGCCAGCCCAGCACCGATTCCATGATCGACAGGTCGAGGAAGCAGCCCTGTCCCGTCCGTTCGCGCCCCAGCAACGCGCCCGCCACCGCCAGCGCCGTATGCTGGGCCGAGGCGAAGTCGGCCACCGGCAGATAGCTGATGACCGGCCGGTCCGGCAGTCCGGAGGCGTCCAGCCCGCCGCCGACCGCCATGTAATTCAGATCGTGCCCGGCCCGCGTCGCATAGGGGCCGTCATAGCCCCAGCCCGACAGGCTGGCATGGACCAGTCGCGGATTGATCTCCCGCAGCCGCTCGCGCCCCAGCCCCAGCTTGTCCATCACGCCGGGCCGGTAGCTTTCGATCAGCGCGTCGGCCTTCGCCAGCAGCCCTTCCAGTGCCGCACGCCCGTCGGCGGACTTCAGGTCGATGCGGATGACGGTCTTGCCGGCGTTCAGCAGCTTGTAGGCGGCGGTGGTGCCGTCGCTGTCGGTGGGGCCGAGCCGGCGGAGCGGATCGCCGGCCGGCGCCTCCACCTTCACCACGGTGGCGCCCAGGTCGCCGAGCAGCTGCGCCGCATAGGGGCCGGGCAGGTACTGGCCGAGGTCGATGACGCGCAGTCCGGACAGGAAGGGCAGGGGCATGGCGGTGCTCGCTCTTGGTTGTGGAGTGTCGGCTTCGATTGCCCCCACCCCAACCCTCCCCCGCTGGGCAGGGGAGGGGGTAAGTGCTGATGCAGGTGAGTGGCGGCAGTCCCTCCCCCGCCCAGCTCTCGCACAAAGCTATGCTTTGTGCTGACGCGGCAGGCGGACCGTAGGTCCGCTGAGAGCGGG
>NZ_LGQU01000129.1:0-3923 GCF_003115935.1 Azospirillum sp. TSH20 | reverse complement strand
GGCGGGTGCCGGACTCCCGCCTGCTGATGAAGACCAAGGCGCTGTCCTGTCCCGCCACCGCCGATCTGTGGCGCGGCCGGCTGGCCGCCGCCGGCATCGATCCCGGCCGGGTGACGATGGTCGGCGCCACCAACAGCCTGGACCACATGCGGCGCTGCGCGTCGGTCGACGTGGCGCTCGACCCCTTCCCGTTTTCGGGCAGCACCACGACGCTGGAGACGATGTGGATGGGCGTGCCGGTCGTCACCCTGCCGGGGGAGACCTTCTCCAGCCGCCATTCGCTGGCCTTCCTGACCGTGGCGGGGGTGGAGGGCTGCATCGCTTCCGACCCGGCCGACTATGTGGACCGCGCCGTCGCCTGGGCGTCCGACCCGCAGCGGCTGGCGGAACTGCGCCGAACCTTGCGCAGCCGCATGGCAGCCGGCCCGCTGTGCGACGGCAACCGGCTGGCCGCCGCCCTGGCGGCGGGGCTGCGGGCGCTGACCCTCGCGCACTGAACACTGCGGCGGAACCAACGCGCCGAAACCGCCGTTGACCGTGGGTACTCCCTCCACGCCCACAGACGCGGGATTTCGGCGCATGCACAGCACCATACGGCCAGCCCTCATGCTTTCCGCGACGGTCGCGGTCCTGTCGCTCGCCAGCTGCGGCGATCAGGCGACGCTGCCGGTGTCGGCCGGCACCGGTCCCAACCCGACCCTGCCGGAACCGAAATCCTCGCTGATCCCCACCGTCAACATCGCCGACGCCGTCGGCTGGCCGCAGGGAACGCAGCCGGTCGCGGCCCAGGGGCTGAGCATCACCCCCTTCGCCACCGGGCTGGACCATCCTCGCTGGCTGCTGGCTCTGCCCAACGGCGACATCCTGGTGGCGGAGACCAACGCCCCGCCGAAGCCGGAGGACGGCAAGGGCATCAAGGGCTGGGTGATGGGGCTGGTGATGGGCAAGGCCGGCGCCAAGACGCCCAGCGCCGACCGCATCACCCTGCTGCGCGACACAGACGGCGACGGCAAGGCCGATGTCCGCGAACCCTTCCTGCAGGGGCTCTATTCGCCATTCGGCATGGCGCTGGTCGGCAACGACCTCTACATCGCCAACACCGACGCGGTGGTGAAGGTCCCCTACAAGGAGGGCGACACGAAGATCACCGCCAAGCCGGTGAAGGTCGTCGACCTGCCGGCCGGGCCGATCAACCACCATTGGACCAAGAACATCATCGCCAGCCGCGACGGCGGCAAGCTCTACGCCACCGTCGGCTCCAACAGCAATGTCGGCGAGAACGGGATGGAGGCGGAGCAGGGCCGCGCCGCCATCTGGGAGATCGACCTGAAGACCGGCGCGCACCGCATCTTCGCGTCGGGCCTGCGCAATCCCAACGGCATGGACTGGAATCCGGTGACCGGCGAGCTGTGGACCGCCGTCAACGAGCGCGACGAGATCGGCAGCGACCTCGTTCCCGACTACATGACCTCGGTGAAGGACGGCGGTTTCTACGGCTGGCCCTACAGCTACTACGGCCAGCATGTCGACCAGCGGGTGGAGCCGCAGCGCCCCGACCTCGTCGCCAAGGCGATCCCGCCCGACTATGCGCTGGGCCCGCACACCGCCTCGCTCGGCTTCACCTTCTCCCGTCAGGGCGAGTTGCCGCCGAACCTGCAGCAGGGCGCCTTCATCGGCCAGCACGGATCGTGGAACCGCGAGCCGGCCAGCGGCTACAAGGTGATCTTCGTGCCCTTCCGGAACGGCAAGCCGTCGGGCGACCCGGTGGACGTGCTGGCCGGCTTCCTCGACAAGGACGGCAAGGCTCAGGGCCGCCCGGTCGGCGTCACGTTGGACGGCAAGGGCGCGCTGCTGGTCGCCGACGATGTCGGCAATGCCGTCTGGCGCGTCAGCGGCAGCAGTGCCGCGCAGTCTGCGGAGCGGCCGGACCAGCCGGCGCAGTAACGCCCCTCCCCTTCCGCCGCCGATGGCGCGATACTGTGCGCCATGATCTATCTCGACCATCTGGCCTCGACGCCGCTCGACCCGCAGGTGCTGGAGGCGATGCTGCCCTGGATGCGGCCCGAGGCTGCCGGCAACCCGCATGCCGCCCATTCGGCCGGCTGGCGCGCCGGCGACGCCATCGCGCAGGCGCGGGCGGAGGTCGCGGCCCTGGTGGGCGCGCAGCCGGGCGAGGTGGTCTTCACCTCCGGCGCCACCGAGGCCAACACGCTGGCGCTGCTGGGCGGCGTTCCGGCGGGCGGCGGCTGCGTCGTCTCGGCGGTGGAGCATGCCAGCGTGCTGGGCTGCCTGCCGGAGTTGCGGCGGCGCGGCCACGCGGTGGCGATCCTGCCGGTGGACGCCGACGGCCGGGTCGATCCCGCCGCCTTGGACGACGCCCTGGCCGGTTTGCCGACACCGGCGCTGGTATCGGTGATGGCCGCCAACAACGAGGTCGGAACGATCCAGCCGCTGGCCGAACTGGCGGCGGTGGCGGCGCGCCACGGCGCGACGATGCATAGCGACGCGGTGCAGGCCCTCGGCACCCGCGCCCTCGACATGGCGGCTCTCGGGATCCACGGCCTCAGCCTGTCGGGACACAAGCTGTATGGACCGATGGGGATCGGCGCCCTGATCGTCCGCCGCCCCTTCCGGCCGGTTCCGGCTTCGCCCGGCGGCGGGCAGCAGCGCGGCCTGCGCGGCGGAACCTTGCCGACGCCGCTCTGCGTCGGGTTGGGTGTCGCCTGCCGGCTGGCCCGCGAACGGCGGGAGGAGGATGCCCGGCGCATCGGCGAATTGCGCGACCGGCTGTGGCAACGGCTGCAGAGTCGCCTGCCCGGCATCCGCCGCAATGGCGCGGCGGATGGACTGGCCGGTTGCCTGAACGTCACCATTCCAGGCATCGACGCCGCCGACCGACTGCTGGATCTGCCGGAGCTTGCCGTCGCCACCGGCTCCGCCTGCCACAGCGGGGCGAGCGAGGCGTCGCATGTGCTGCTGGCGCTCGGTCTCTCCGTCATGGATGCCCATGCCAGCCTGCGGTTCGGCCTTGGCCGTGGCACGACGGCGGCGGAGGTGGACGAGGCGGCCGACCGGCTGGCCGCCGCGCTGGGTTCGGCGGAGCCAAGGGAATGAATCACCGGGTCTGAGCGTCTTCATCCAACTGGCTCTGCCAGCGAGGTCCATCCCGGCCACAAAACAAACAGCAACGGAGGAAACCCATGATCAGTGCAAGCGTCCGGATCGCTGCGGCGGCCGCCTTCCTGTTGGCGATCCCGGGGGCTGCGGCGGCGCAGCAGGCCGGCCCGTCCGCCATGACGTTCTTCGTCACCAGCGTCGGCGCCGGCAAGGGAGCCGATCTCGGCGGGCTGAGCGGCGCCGACCGGCATTGCCAGCAGCTGGCCCAGGCCGCGGGCGCCGGCAACCACACATGGCGGGCCTATCTCAGCACCCAGGCCGCCGATGGGCAGCCGGCGGTCAACGCGCGCGACCGCATCGGCAAGGGCCCCTGGCAGAACGCCAAGGGCGACGTGATCGCCCGCTCGGTCGAAGAGCTGCACGGGACCAACGCCCTGACCAAGCAGACGGCGTTGAACGAGAAGGGAGAAACGATCAACGGCCGCGGCGACCAGCCCAACACGCACGACATCCTGACCGGGTCGCAGCCGGACGGCACCGCCTTCCCCGCCGGCCAGGACATGACCTGCGGCAACTGGACCAGGAGCGGCACCGAGGGCGCCGCCATGCTCGGCCACCATGACCGCATGGGCCTGGACGAGCAGCCGCCGGCGAAATCCTGGAACTCGTCGCACGCCTCGCGCGGCGGCTGCAGCCAGGATGCGCTGAAGAGCACCGGCGGCGCCGGACTGCTCTATTGCTTCGCGGCGAACTGAACGGATCATCTCTCGTAATGGCGGGGGGGGGGGGCCCCTCCCCCCCCCCTC
>NZ_LGQU01000158.1:0-3937 GCF_003115935.1 Azospirillum sp. TSH20 | reverse complement strand
CATGCTCATGCGACACGAAAAACGCCTCGCGGGGATACGCCACCCCGGCCGCTTTCCTTCGGAACGCTGGCCGGCTTCAGTTCGGAACGGTGGCCGCCTTCAAATCGGAATACCCGGCCGGCTTCATCGGAATCTGCAGCCGCTCGACGCTACGATGGTTCCTTTGGCGTCGGTGACGCCCACCCAGGCAAGCGTGGGATCCGTCGCCTTGAGTTCGTCGACCACGTTTTGCGCCGTCGTCCAATCACGAACTGCATCAATCTTTGCGAGCACACGGACCTGCTTGGAGCGAGCCCACATGTCCGTGTCCAGCTTCTCAGACATTTGAAAGGCCGCTTCGGAGAGTGAGCGACCAATCTCCTGCTCCAATTGCTGTTCGGATCGCGATCCCGCCACCACACTTAGCAGCGTGGATACGCCCAGAATGAGAGCAGCACTTGAGGCGGCTGTTGCGCCTTGTAGACCCCAACGCTTCCACACCATGGAGCGCCTCCGCATATCCCGGTATGACTCTATCACTCTTTTGGGGTATGCGCCAGATGGTCTGAAGACAAGAATGAAAGGTGATAAGTTCCAGTTGGTCGACGTCGCTTCGGAGGGCTCGCCCCCCCAGCAGCGCGAAACCAGGATGAAACCGCCACCGGCGATGCGCCTGACGATGATCAGCGTCAGCCAGAGCAGGAAACAAGCGAGGATTACCAGCGTCCGATTGTAGATTCTGTCGGCGAAGACGGTGCCATAACCAGCCGTAGAGCCGCTTGATTCGCGTCAGCAGCGCGCCGGCACTGTCGGCGGCGTGGACGAGGTCGCCGAGCAGAAAGCCCGAGGTACCGGCCGCGATGTAACGCTTGCGGCCCTTCACCTTCTTGCCCACGTCGAGTCCTCGGGAATCCCCTGGTACGTTGGCGATCGCTTACCGGAATGCCAAATTCCGGTGAGCAGACACGGAAGCGGTGATCCTGTGACCCGCTTCGGCGGCAAGTTTGGAGAAACGATGGCGGTCCCGCTTTCCCCACTCCGCATCAGAGGCTGGACGGTAACTTTTCCGTTGCCTTGACGCTTTGGGTGTCGAGGATGGAGGCCGACGGCGCCGGATTCCGATCCTCCTGTTCGTGCAGCATCAGCACCAGATGATCGCGCAGGGTCTCCCACATGCCGGCTTCAGGAAAGCCTGTAAGTACCGGTAGACTGCCGGCCAGCGTGGAAAAGCCGGTTGCGGCGGAAGGTGGCGCCATTGGCCGCCGCTCCGCACAACGTAGAACAGCGCATCCGGCAATCTGCGAATATCCGTGCTGCGGGAACGACCGCCGGGCTTCGCCGGTAGGAGCAGCGGCTCGATCAGGCGGTACTTGTCATCGCTGAGCGCAGTGCCAGCACCGCAATCGCCAACCGGTCGGCGGTCCTCGGTCGTCCCACATCGGCGGCCTCCGGCATTATGTTCCCTGTCGACAGCTGATAGCTTGGGCCATCACCACGTCAGCGCGATTTTCGAAGCGGGCTGTGAATGTCCAAAGTCGAGGTCAGATCGCGTTCGTCTCCATCCTGTTCGGGCGTCAGCGGCGATTGACCGGCAATAACATCAATCGCCTGATGCCGGTAAACAGACAGCAAGAAACTCCTTGGCACCATACAAAAGATGGCATCTTCGTTATTGGCTATTTACATTATCCATGTTAGATAGAACTATCACTTTCTAATTCTACGTGACAATGGAGAGTGCTTGGATGAGCGCAAATGTGGACCAGCTTGAAATCGTCGTCTTGACTACGAAAATCACGGCTTCCTACGTGCGGAGGCAGACGATCCCAGCCTCTGCCCTGCCTGAGTTGATCCAATCTGTCTACAGCGCTTTGAGCCAAGCTGGTCAGCAGAGGGAGGCCAAAGAGGAGAGACAAGCACCTGCGGTGCCGATCCGCCGATCGGTCGCTCCCGATGCGATCACTTGCCTCGAATGCGGTAAGCGCAACCGGATGCTCAAGCGGCACCTGGGGAGCGAACACGATCTGACGCCTGATGAGTATCGGGCCAAATGGGGCCTGCCGAGCGACTATCCGATGACCGCTCCCAACTATGCCGCACAGCGCTCAGAACTAGCCAAGGCTCACGGGTTGGGCCGCGCGGGCAATATACAACGAAACCGTGAACGCAATGAACTCCCGGTGGAAGCGGCTCCGCAGCCTACGCCCGCCAAGAGGGGGCGAAAGAAGTCCGCGGCTTGACGCACGAGAGGCTGGACTCGTGATGGAACAGGATGGCGGCGACGGTGGGCACTGGCTTCGGATACCAGATGGCGCTCCGTCGTCGCCGCTCCATAGTAGTATGCCGGCACCAGAAGAAGCTGAGACAGACGGCATGCCTGTTGTGCTCAGGTTTGAGCCGTCAAGATGCCCACAAGCCTGTCAGAAACAAGTGACCAAATGATGATGATGCCCAGATTATCCAAAGTCGGTGTAAAATGAAGCAGGGTCGGGGCAGACACTGCCCCCAGGAGGTAAGGAGAGGCAATGTTTGTCGTGAGTGAGGAGGAGCGGTTTGCCATCCATCAGGCATTCGAAGCCGGGGGGGAGTGGGCTGCTGTGGCCGAACTGCGTCGGTACTTTCCACTCCAGCGCAATGAGGATGCGCTGTCAGCCGTGCGGGCGATCGTGCGGTGGCCCTCAGAGGCGTCATTGTCCAACCGCGACACCCGCCGCAAGTCGGCTCCGCCGGGCTCTCGGCCGGCCGCACGCACCGAGCAGACCTCTCCTGGAAGCACGGAAAACAAGGCAACAGAGACGCTTGGGCGCAACGCTGACCTTGTTGGAAACATCCAGTGGAGGCCGGCGACCTATGAGGCTGTTGCCGCTGATCCCACCGGCGGCGAGGGTACGATAACCATCATGCTTTCCGGTGAGGTGTGCGGCGCCTTCGGGATCGATCAACGTGTTGCGGAAGATAAGGCAACGGTTTGGGTGGTTACACATCTGTTGACCGGGCAGCGTCTCCCCCGCGAATTCCTGACGCATGAGGCAGCAATGGCCTGTGTGCAGAAGCTACAGGGGCTCCGCTGCTGGAACAGCGGCAATGCTACAGCAATGCTGAGCCATCCCGATACCCACCTTGCCCAACGTATTCTGTTGGCTGCACCAGACAGCCGCGAGACGTGAAAGGGTGCCGTCAGCAATTCTGCCGTCCGGAAACGACCGCACCTTGCCTGCAGTGGACGACAAGAGCACCACACTTCAGAGTGGGAAGGGTAGGGGCTGTACTGCCCAACCGCGCTCTGGGGAAGAGCTGGAGGTCATCAAAGAACGGCTCTTCAAAATGTACTGGGTCGGGTTGCGATTATGAAGATTGCCGCCGCAGTGAGAAGGGCAAGATCACACCTTCATCACCATCGAGAATTGGAGCGGACATGACTGGGGGCCACAAATGGGCGTTCAAGACGAAGCTCCGAGCACGCGCATTTGGATGGCGCGGGTCTCAAACTGCTGCTGCGCGCTTGAAGGAGGCGGTGACCGTGATCAAGATCGTCGGCAAGTCTAATCCGTTGGCGGCAGGGGAGGGCGCCCTCGCGCTTATCGAGCGGCTGTGGCCCGCCTTCGAGCAGATCGATACCTCCTCGGGCGCCTTGGGTAGCGCTGTCAACAAAGCACTCGGCGTGCTGATTCCGATCCTTATTGTGGCACCGGCCGATCCCAAGACCCGCGCAAAATGGCTGGAGCGCCTATACCAAGCCGTGCTTGATGACGGAGTGCAGTATCTGTTTCCGCTCAGTGGGAATCCCTGCATGAGTCGTACTCCGCAGGACTTGGTATCAGACGTCGCGCTGCAGTTGCGGGAGCTCACAGGGGCGGCAGTTGATCCGCTGCCGCCCTCGCGGGCGCACCGGTCGGGGTGCCGCGGGACGCCTGTTTACAGGACTTGGCTGTGCAGGGTCTTGGCCAAGAGCTTGGCC
>NZ_LGQU01000002.1:0-98950 GCF_003115935.1 Azospirillum sp. TSH20 | reverse complement strand
CCCCGCTCTCAGCGGACCTGCGGTCCGCCTGCCGCGTCAGCACAAAGCGAAGCTTTGTGCGAGAGCTGGGCGGGGGAGGGACTGCCGCTGAACGCCGACAAGGGTCCAATCCCCTCCCCCGCCCAGCGGGGGAGGGTTAGGGTGGGGGAAAGTGCTGCCCGCCCCTCACCGCCCCCGCTTGGCCAGAAACGCCAGCCGTTCCAGCGTGTGGACGTCCTGCTCGTTCTTCAGCAGCGCGCCGCACAGCGGCGGGATCAGCGTACGGGCATCCTTGGCGCGCAGGGTCTCGGGATCGACGTCCTCGACCATCAGCAACTTGATCCAGTCCAACAGCTCGGAGGTCGAGGGCTTCTTCTTCAGCCCCGGAACCTCGCGCAGGTCGTAGAACAGGTTCAGCGCCTCGCGCAGCAGCGCGGATTTCAGGCCGGGGTAATGGACCTCGACGATGCGCTCCATCGTCTCGCGCTCGGGAAAGCGGATGTAGTGGAAGAAGCAGCGGCGCAGGAAGGCGTCCGGCAGTTCCTTCTCGTTGTTCGACGTGATGATGACGATGGGGCGCTTGCCCGCCTTGATCGTCTGGCGGGTTTCGTAAACGTGGAACTCCATACGGTCGAGTTCCAGCAGCAGGTCGTTGGGGAACTCGATGTCGGCCTTGTCGATCTCGTCGATCAGCAGGACCGGAGACTCCGGCGCCTCGAAGGCCTCCCACAGCTTGCCGCGGACGATGTAGTTGGCGATGTCGTGGACCTTCGCCTCGCCCAACTGGCTGTCGCGCAGGCGGCTGACCGCATCGTATTCATACAGGCCCTGCTGCGCCTTGGTGGTCGACTTCACATGCCAGGACAGCAGCGGCTTGTTCAGAGCGCGGGCGATTTCAACCGCCAGCACGGTCTTGCCGGTGCCGGGTTCCCCCTTCACCAGAAGCGGCCGTTCCAGCGTGATCGCGGCGTTGACGGCCACCATCAGGTCGTCGGTGGCGACATAGCGGTCGGTGCCGGTGAAGCGCATAGGCCTGTTCCCTCAAGCGACGATGTTTCAGTCCACGATAAACAGGGTGGCGCCGATTTCGGTCGAGGACCGATGCGGGTGATCGCCGAAATCGGACACCTGATAGCTCATGCCGTCGGTTAGGACGAAACGACGGCCGTCCTTCAACTCGGTCATCAGCTCACCGCTGACCACGAACAGCACATGGCCGCGGTCGCACCAATGATCGGCCAGATAGCCCGGCGTGTATTCGACCATCCGCACCCGCAGTTCCCCGGCCTGGAAGCTGCGCCACAACGCCTTGCCGGTTTCGCCCGGATGCTCGGTGACCGGGACGGCGGCCCAGTCGGTCACGGTGAAGGGAAGAGTCGGGAGTTCCATCGCCGGACCTCGGCAAAAACGGCATGAACATAAAAACGGCCCCCGGAGCGAACCGGGGGCCGGGTTTCATCGGGATCAGGAGGCCTTCTTGGCCGCGATCGCCTTTTCGATGGCCTCGATCGCCGCCGGTGCCAGTGAGGCATCGGGGCCACCGGCCTGGGCCATGTCCGGCCGGCCGCCGCCACCCTTGCCGCCCAGCGCCTCGGCGCCGACGCGGACCAGATCGACGGCGCTCAAGGCGCCGGTCAGGTCGTCGGTCACGCCGATGACGATGGAGGCCTTGCCCTCATTCGACGCGATCAGCACCACGACGCCGGACCCGACCTGCTTCTTCAGCTCGTCCGCCATCGGCTTCAGGTCCTTGGCCGGCAGGCCTTCGACCACGCGCGCGGCGAATTTCACGCCGGCGACGTCCTTGGCCTCGCTGCCGCCCTCGGCCTTGGCACCGCCACCCCCCATCGCTCCACTAAGGGCAACCTGACGGCGCAGCTCGGCCAGCTCGCGCTCCATCTTGCGGCGCTCATCGACCAGGACCGCCACGCGGGCGGGAACCTCGTCGGGCTTGACCTTCAGGACGCTCGCCGCCTCGGTCAGCAGATGGTCGCGTTCGGACAGCCACGCCTTGGCGCCGGTGCCGGTCAGCGCCTCGATGCGGCGGACACCGGCGGCGACGGCGCCTTCGGAGACGATCTTGAAGACACCGATGTCGCCGGTGCGGCGGACATGGGTGCCGCCGCACAGCTCGATCGAGTAATCGCGGTCCATCTCGCCATGCGGGCCGCCCATGGAGACGACGCGGACCTCGTCGCCGTACTTCTCACCGAACAGGGCCATGGCGCCCTGGGCGCGGGCCTCGTCCGGGGACATCAGGCGGGTGATGACCTCGCTGTTGGCGAGGACGCGGCGGTTCACCTCGTCCTCGATGGCGGCGATGTCGGCGGCGGACAGGCCGGTCGGCTGGCTGATGTCGAAGCGCAGACGCTCCGGCGCCACCAGCGAGCCCTTCTGGGTGACATGGTCGCCCAGGCGATGGCGCAGCGCCTCGTGCAGCAGGTGGGTGGCGGAGTGGTTGGCGCGGATGGCGGCGCGGCGCTCGGTGTCCACGCGCAGCTCGACCACGTCGCCGACCTTGAGCGTGCCCTTGGTCACCGTCCCGACATGGGCCCACACGGCGCCCAGCTTCTTCAGCGTGTCGGACACCGCGACCTCGGCCCCACCGGCGGAGAAGATCACGCCGGCATCGCCGACCTGACCGCCCGATTCACCGTAGAAGGGCGTCTGGTTGACGACGACCAGCACCTGATCGCCGATGGCGGCGGCCTCGACGCGGGCGTCGCCCTTGACGATGGCCGTCACCTTGCCCTCGGCCACTTCGGTGTCGTAACCGAAGAACTCGGTGGCGCCCAACTCGTCCTTGATCTCGTACCACAGCTTCTCGGTGCCGACCTCGCCCGAGCCGGCCCAGGATTCGCGGGCCTTGCGGCGCTGCTCGTCCATCGCCGCCTTGAAGCCGGCCTCGTCGACGCCGCGGCCCTGGCCGCGCAGCACGTCCTGGGTCAGGTCGAGCGGGAAGCCGTAGGTGTCGTACAGCTTGAAGGCGACGTCGCCGGCCAGCGGCTGGCCTTCGCCCAGATGGCCGACCTCGTCCTCCAGCAGGCGCAGGCCGCGCTCCAGCGTCTGCTTGAAGCGGGTTTCCTCCAGCTTCAGCGTCTCGACGATCAGGGCGCGGGCGCGGTTCAGCTCCGGATAGGCATCGCCCATCTGCTGGATCAGCGCCGGGACCAGACGGTGCATCAGCGGCTCGCGCGCGCCGATCATGTGGGCGTGGCGCATGGCGCGGCGCATGATGCGGCGCAGCACATAGCCGCGGCCCTCGTTCGACGGCAGCACGCCATCGGCGATCAGGAAGGAGGTGGAGCGCAGATGGTCGGCGATGACGCGGTGCGACACGGCATGCGCGCCGTCCGGCGAGGTCTTGGTCGCCTCGGCCGACGCCATGATCAGCGCCCGCATCAGGTCGATGTCGTAGTTGTCGTGCTTGCCCTGCAGGACAGCGGCCAGACGCTCCAGCCCCATGCCGGTGTCGATCGACGGCTTGGGCAGCGGCACCAGATTGTCCGGACCCAGCTGTTCATACTGCATGAACACGAGGTTCCAGATCTCGATGAAGCGGTCGCCATCCTCATCCGGGCTGCCCGGCGGGCCGCCGGCGATCGACGGGCCGTGATCGAAGAAAATCTCGGAGCACGGGCCGCAGGGGCCGGTGTCGCCCATGCGCCAGAAATTGTCGTCGGTCGGGATGCGGATGATGCGGTCGTCCGACAGGCCGGCGACCTTGCGCCAGATCGCCGCGGCATCCTCGTCGGAGGTGTGGACCGTCACCAGCAGCTTGTCGGCCGGCAGACCATATTCCTTGGTGATCAGGTTCCAGGCGAACGCGATGGCGTCGTCCTTGAAATAATCGCCGAAGGAGAAGTTCCCCAGCATCTCGAAGAAGGTGTGGTGCCGCGCGGTATAGCCGACATTGTCCAGGTCGTTGTGCTTGCCGCCGGCGCGCACGCATTTCTGCGAGGTGACGGCGCGCTTGTACGGCCGCGTCTCGGCACCGGTGAAGACGTTCTTGAACTGGACCATGCCGGCGTTGGTGAACATCAGCGTCGGGTCGTTGCGCGGCACGAGCGGCGACGAATCGACTTTCTGATGGCCCTGCTTGGCGAAGAAATCCAGGAACGTGCGACGGATGTCGTTGGCGGTCTGCATACGGTCAAGGCTCCGGGTGCGCGGCTGCGGCCTTCCATTGGCCGAACCGTGCTTTTAGCGCGAGAATGGCGGCATGTCCACGACGGACGGATTATTACCCTGCGTCACGGCAGACAAAAAGCCTGTCTGACTATTGAGCTTCCGTCTCGGCCCGCGCCTTTTCGATCCGGCGGCCGATGATGATCGCGATTTCGTAGAGCGCGATCAGCGGCAACGCCAGACTGACCTGGCTGATGACGTCCGGCGGGGTCAGCACCGCGGCGGCAATGAAGGCGCCGACGATGGCATAGCGCCGCTTCGACGCCAGCGCATCGGTGCTGATGATGCCGACGCGGACCAGCAGGGTCAGCAGGACCGGCAACTGGAAGGCGATGCCGAAGGCGAAGATCAGCGACATCACCAGATGCAGGTATTCGCCGACGCGCGCCTCGAACTCGATGGGCAGGGCGTTGCCGTCGCCGCCGGGATGGAACTCGAATCCCAGGAAGAAGCGCCAGGCCATCGGGAAGATGAAGTAATAGACGATGCCGGCGCCGGTCAGGAACATCACCGGGGTCGCCACCAGGAAGGGCAGGAAGGCCTTGCGCTCGTGCTTGTACAGCCCCGGCGCAACGAACATCCAGATCTGGCTGGCGATGATCGGGAAGGAGATGAAGCAGCCGGCCCAGAACGCCACCTTCACATAGGTGAAGAAGGCTTCGGTCAGGCCGGTGTAGATCATCCGCCGCCCCTGCCCCGCCAGCAGGTCGGCCAGCGGCTGCACCAGGAAGTTATAGATCTTGTCCGACACCGCATAACACAGCAGGAAGGCGATCAGGATCGCACCGATCGACCACATCAGCCGGTTCCGCAGCTCGATCAGGTGATCGATCAGCGGCATCTTGCTGTCTTCGAGTTCGTCCTGCTGCGTTTCGCCGGTCATGGCCCGTCTTTATCTTCAGGTCTGCTTGTCGGTCGGCTGGGCGGAGGCCACGGCATCCGGCCGCGGGGCCGGAGCGGGCTGCGGCGCGGGGGCCGGAACCGGTTGCGGCGGTTCGGTGGTGCTAGGCGTAACGGTGATCGGAGAGGGGGCGGCCGACGGCGCCACGCTGTCGGTGACCGCCGGAGCGGAGGGCGGCGGCGCCTGGGGCAGGTCCGGCTCCGGGGTACTGCCCTGATGGCCGTTCAGCCCGACATCGAAGCTCTTGGGATCGAAGGCCTTGCCCATCTCCCCCTTCGGGTCGATGGTGTCTTCCATCATCTTCTTGATGTTCAGATCGCGGGTCTTCAGCGCTTCCTTGCGAAGCTCGTCCAACTCGGTTTCCCGCATCATGTCGTCGATGTGGGTCTGGAATTCGCGCGCGACGCCTCTGGCCTTACGCACCCATTTGCCGAGCGTGAAGATCGCCTTCGGCAGATCCTTGGGTCCGATGACCACAAGGGCGATCACGGCGATCACCATCAGTTCGGACCAAGCGATGTCGAACATGTTCTTCCGGCTTCACGAATGCGGTGGGCAGGGTCGGCGCGCGGCGTTCCGAAAGGGCGCCCGCGCGCCCGCCGGTCAGCTGCGGACCGCCTCGTCCTTCTTGGCCGCGGTTTCGGCCGTGTTGGCCGGCTGGTTCGGGATGGTCTTGGCGTTGCTGCCCGGGGCTGCATCGTCGCTGTCGTCCTGCAGGCCAGCCTTGAAGGACTTCACGCCCTTGGCGAGGTCGCCCATCACCTTCGGCAGCTTGCCGGCGCCGAACAGCAGAAGAACGATCAGAAGAACGATGATCCAGTGCCAGATGCTGAAAGAACCCATGGCGCGCCTATCACGTTTGAACGGCCTTAGCGGCGGGGCGGCACTATGGCAGAAAGGCCGTAGGGCCGCAACGTTCGCCCCACCATCCTTAAACGGTTGTCATTGAGCTTTCACGGGAATTCGCGCGAGCGCCCCTAAAAACGCGGTCCCGCGCGGAAGTCACGCATCGTCGTCGGTCCCCAACGCGCTGTCGTCGCCGGTGGTCCCCAGTCCAAGCAGCACCGGGCGACTGTCCAGCAGGCCGGCGGCGCGCAGATCATCGACGCTGGGCAGGTCGCGCAGGCTTTCCAGCCCGAAATGATCGAGGAAATGGTCGGTGGTGATCCAGGTCAACGGCCGGCCCGGCGTCTCCCGCCGCTTGCCCGGCCGGATCCAGCCATGTTCCATCAGCAGGTCCAGCGTGCCCTTGCTGGTGGCGACGCCGCGGATCGATTCGATCTCGGCCCTGGTCACCGGCTGGTGATAGGCGATGATCGCCAGCGTTTCGATGGCGGCGCGCGAGAGCTTGCGCGACACCTCCTCCTCGCGCCGCAGTTCGGGTGCCAGATCGACCGCGGTGCGGAAGGCCCAGCCGCCGCCGGTGCGCACCAGATTGACGCCGCGCGGGGCGTAATGGGCACGCAGTTCCTCCAGCAGCGGGCCGATCTCCGTCCCGATCCGTCCGGCCAGCGTCTCCTCGTCCAGCGGCTCGGCCGAGGCGAACAGCAGCGCCTCCAGCAGGCGCAGCCTGCCGATGTGGGCCTCCGCCTCGTGGGCGTCGGTGACTTCCTTAATCATGGGACTGTGCTTCTTCCGAATTGTCGCCGCCCTGGGAATCGCCGGAGCGCCCGCGGACATAAAGCGGGGCGAAGGCGCCCTCCTGGCGCAGTTCCACCCGGCCGGCCTTCGCCAGTTCCAGAGTCGCCGCGAAATGGGCGGCCAGGGCGGAGCGGGTCAGCAGCCCGCCGCCCTCCCCGCCCGGCAGGAAGCTCGCCAGCGTCGCCCAGTCCGGCATGCGGCCCAGCAGCGACGACAGGCGCTGCACCGCCTCCTCCATCGAATAGAGGCGGACCGGGGCGATGTGCAGGACCGAGGAGTCCTTGCGGGCGCGCTGCTGGCCATAGGCGCGCAGCAGGTCGAACAGCGTGACCTCGTAAACCGACTTGCGCTGCAGGTCCAAGTCCTCCGGCGCGCCGCGCGGGTGAACGTCGATGCCCAGGCGCGAACGGGCGAACAGCTTTTCGGCCACGCCCTTCATCGCCTCCAGCCGCTGGAGCTGGAAGGCAAGCGCCGCCGCCATATCCTCGCCGGACGGCTCCTCCCCCTCCGGTTCGGGCAGCAGCAGGCGCGACTTCAGATAGGCCAGCCACGCCGCCATCACCAGATAGTCGGCAGCCAGCTCCAGCCGCACCTTCCGCGCCTCCGCCACGAAGGCGAGATATTGGTCGGCCAGTTCCAGGATGGAGATGCGCGTCAGGTCGACCTTCTGGTCACGCCCCAACGCCAGCAGCATGTCGAGCGGTCCTTCGAAGCCGTCCAGCACCAGCAAAAGCTGCTCGGACGGCGACGCCTCCGCGGCAGCGGGGGCGTCGCCCAGACGCTCGGCCACCAGATCAGCCATATGATCGCTTTCAGTCGTTGCCGGTCAGGATGCGGATGAAGTCGATCACCGCGTCCACGGGCGGACCCAGCACCCAATGCATGACGCTGAGGTCCATGCCGATCTGCCGCCCCAGCATCGGCAGCAGGAAGAAGGCCGCCATCAGGATCAGCAGCCCGAAGCGCTCCAGCTTCGCCAGCGGAACCGCCAGAAAATCCGGCAGGATGCCGACCGCGACCCGTCCGCCGTCCAGCGGCGGCAGCGGGATCAGGTTGAACACCATCAGGATGACGTTGACGAGCACCGAAACCTCGGCGGCGGAGCGGATCCACAGTTCGATATAGCTATTTTCCGGATTGACCAGCCGCCAGAGCACCGCCGACGCCACCGCCAGCAGGAAGTTGGTCCCCGGACCGGCCAGCGCCACCCAGACCATGTCGCGGCGCGGATGGTCCAGCCGGGCGAAATTGACCGGCACCGGCTTGGCCCAGCCGAAGACGAAACCGGTGGTGAAATACATCAGCGCCGGCAGCAGCACCGTCCCGAACGGGTCGATGTGGCGGATCGGGTTGAAGGTGACGCGCCCCAGCCGATAGGCGGTGTCGTCGCCCAGCCTCCAGGCGACGAAGCCGTGCGCCGCCTCGTGCATGGTGATGGCGAGGATGGCCGGCAGGGCCACGGCCGTCACCTGGAAGATCCATTCCTCCATCGTCCGCTCCCGTCCGTCAGGCTTGGGCCGTGCCGAGAAGCTCGGCCAGCCGGGTCGTCAATGCCGCGATGTCCGCCGGTTCCGGCGCGTGGCGCATCGCCTCCGCCCGCGCCCAGCGCTCGGCCGCCGCGCCGCTCAGCACCGGAACGGCGTCGACCAGAGACCGCATCTCGGCCAAGTCGCCGTTGCAGTGGAGCACGACATCCATGCCGGCCGCCAGCACCGCTTCCGCCCGTGCCCTCGGGTCGCCCTGCAGCGCGTTCATCGACAGATCGTCGCTGAACAGCAGCCCGCCGAAGCCGATGGACGGCCCCCGCACCACCTCGCGCACCACGATGGCGGAGGTGCTGGCCGGGGCGGTCGGGTCGATGGCCTTCAACACCACATGGGCCACCATCGCCAGCGGCAGGTCGGCCAGCGCGCGGAAGGGGGCGAAGTCGGTGGCTTCCAGCGTCGCGCGATCGGCCTCCACCACCGGCAGCTCGGCATGGCTGTCGGCGAAGGCGCGTCCGTGGCCGGGGATATGCTTGACCACCGGCAGCACGCCACCGGCCAGCAGCCCGTCGGCGGTGGCGCGGGCCAGCGCGATCACCAGGGCGGGGTCGCGCGAGAAGGCGCGGTCGCCGATGATGTCGTGCGCACCCTCCACCGGAACGTCGCAGACCGGCGCGCAATCGACCGTGATGCCGACCTCCGTCAGCATGTGGGCGAGCAGCCGGCCGTTGATCCAAGCGGCCTCTTGGGCGGCCTCGCGTCCGGCGGCGTCGCGTGCGGCGAGCGCGCCGAACACGCCCATCGGCGGGTGGGCCGGCCAATGCGGCGGGCGCATGCGCGCGACCCGGCCGCCCTCCTGGTCGATCAGCACCGGGGCGTCGGGCCGGCCGACACTGGCGCGCAGATCGTCCACCAGCCGGCGCATCTGGTCGCGGCTGTCGCAGTTGCGGCGGAACAGGATGAAGCCGAGCGGATCGGCGTCGTGGAAGAAGGCGGCCTCATCGGGCGTCACCTCCAGCCCGGCGCAGCCGAAGACGACCGCGCGCGGACGGGCAACCGGGGTGGCGGGGTCCACTAGGTTACGACCCACCGAATCAGGGACGGACAACCACACACCCCACATTCTGTGCGCGCAGCTGGGCGCAGACGGACTTGGCCCGTGCCTCGTCGGCACCGGCGCCCTGCACCCGGTAGAAAACGCCCTTCGGCCCGAGATCGACCTTGGCGACATGCATCGACAGTCCGCCCAGCGCATCGGAATGGCGCCCGGCCAGACGGCGCCATTCGGCCGCGGCCTCGCCTTCGCTGCGCACCGACGCCAGCTGGACACGCCAGCCGCCACTGCCGCCGACGACAGCGGGCGTAGGGGCGGGCGTGGCGGCGGGTGCGGCCTTCGCGGGCTGAGGCGCCGCCTTGGCCGGGGCGGCCGGCAGAGAGGCGGCCTCCAGCTTGGCGATCAGCTGTCCCATCGACGGAGCGGCATTCTGCTGGACCGACGGCGGAGCAGGCGGCTTCGCCGTGGAGGCCTGCTGCTGGACAACCGGCTTGGCCGGAGCGGGGGGCGGCTGCTGCGGCTTGGCGGCCACGCTGGGCGGCGCCTGGGTGGCTTGCGTCTGAACCGGCGGCGCGGCGGCCGGATCCGGGGCGGACAGGCCGGGTGCCGGCTCCGGGGCGGTCAGCGGGGCCGCCGCCGCGACCGCTGCGGCCACACTGTCGCGCGGCACGGTGGCGGTGGCGCCCGGCGGCAGCTGGGCCACCGACGGGACCGACGGCAGCGGCACGACGGCCGGCATCTGCGGCGTCACCACCGGGCGCGGCAGCGGCACCTCCGGCGGCGGCAGCAGCCGTTCCACCTGATTGCCGCGCCCGCCGTCATGGTCGCGCAGCCGCTCATAGGCCAGGATGTCCTGGTGCGGCACCTCCATACCGCCCGGCTGGTCGGGACGCGACTTGGGCGGGGTGGGGTCGGCGGCCAGCAGCGGCGGACCGTCGCCGGACAGCCGGTCATGCCCGCGAAGCCCGACGACCGCCGCACCGGCGAAGGCAACGACGCCGACCACCGCGAAGCCGAGCGCCAGCAGCCCGCGCTTGTTCGCGGACTGTCGGGGCGGCATCCCATAGGGATTGGCCGCGTAGTTGACGTCGCCGTCGTACCTCATGAACGCAGTTCCTCCACAGGTTCGACACCCATCACCTTGAGACCCGACGCGATGACCGTCGCCACTGCGGCGATCAGCGCCAGACGGGCCGTCGTCAGCTCCGCATCGCCCTCGATCAGGAAGCGCAGCGAGGCATCGTCGCGGCCCCGGTTCCACAGAGCGTGGAAGTCGCTGGCAAGATCGTAGAGGAAGAAGGCGATGCGGTGCGGCTCATGCGCCTCCGCCGCCGCCTCGACCACGCGCGGCCAGGTGGCCATGCGCTTGGCCAGCGCCATCTCCTCCTCGGCATCGAGCCGAGCGAGGTTCGCCGAAGCCGCTAGAGCCGCCGGCGTCTGGTCAAGCTGCGGCAGCGCCGTCGCGGCATGGCGCAGGACAGAGCGGCAGCGGGCGTGGGCGTACTGCACGTAGAAGACCGGGTTGTCCTTCGACTGCTCCGTCACCTTGGCGAAGTCGAAATCCAGCGTCTGGTCGTTGCGGCGGGTCAGCATGATGAAGCGGACCACGTCCTTGCCGACCTGATCGATGACGTCGCGCAGCGTCACGAAGGTGCCGGCGCGCTTGGACATCTTCACCGGCTGGCCGTTCTGCATCAGATGGACCAGCTGGCAAAGCTTCACGTCCAGCGAGGCCTTGCCCTCGGTCACCGCGGTGGTCGCCGACTGCATGCGCTTGACGTAGCCGCCGTGATCGGCGCCCCACACGTCGATCAGGCTGCCGAAGCCGCGCTTGTACTTGTCGAAGTGATAGGCGATATCGTTCGAGAAGTAGGTGAAGGAGCCGTCCGACTTCTTCAGCGGCCGGTCGACGTCGTCGCCGAAATCGGTGGACTTGAACAGGGTCTGCGGGCGCGGCTCCCAATCGTCGGGCTTCTTGCCCTTCGGCGGCTCCAGCACGCCGGTGTAGATCAGGCCGCGTTCCTCCAGCGCCGTCAGCGCCTTGTCGACGGCCCCGGCCGTCACCAGCGCGCGCTCGCTGCTGTAGACGTCCATGGTGACGCCGAGGACGCCGAGATCCTCCTTGATCCAGCCCATGATCATGCCGATGGCGAAGTCACGGCAGGCCGGCAGCCATTCGGACTCGTCGGTGCCGACCCAGCGGTTGCCGTCACGCTCGGCCAGGGCCTGACCGACCTCCTTCAGATACTCGCCGGGATAGAGGCCGGCCGGGATCTCGCCCACCTCCTCGCCCAGCGCCTCGCGGTAGCGGATGAAGGTGGACCGCCCCAGCACGTCGACCTGGGCGCCGGCATCGTTGATGTAATATTCCCGGCTCACGGCGTAGCCGGCCTTTTCCAGCAGCGAAGCCAGCGCGTCGCCGAACACGGCACCGCGGCCATGGGCGGCATGCAGCGGGCCTGTCGGGTTGGCCGACACATACTCCACATTGACCGGCGTCTTCCCACCCAGGTCGCTGTCGCCATAGGCGGTGCCGGCGGTCAGCACGTCGCGGATGCGGTCGCGCCAGACGTCCGGCGTCAGGCGCAGGTTGACGAAGCCCGGACCGGCAATCTCGACCGACGCCACGTCGGCGCGGCTCTTCAGCTTGGCGACCAGCAGCTCCGCCAGGGCACGCGGCGCCATCTTCGCCGGCTTTGCCAGGATCATGGCGGCGTTGGTGGACAGGTCGCCATGCGAGGCCTCGCGCGGCGGCTCGACCGTCAGACGGCTGCTGTCCAGCCCGGCGGGGATGGCACCCTCCGCGGCCAGTTCCTCCAGCAGCTTGCGAATATCGGTCTCGAAGGCCTTGAAAATATTCATCGTCTCAGGTCGTCTTTTCAGGAGGTCACAGGAGCCTCGCGGCTCAGGTCTTCACGTCAGGTCTTCACATGCAGGTCGAACAGCCGGTCATGTTCGGCCAGCGCGTAGCGGTCGGTCATGCCGGCGATATAGTCGGCCACATGGCGGGCACGCACCGCAAGGTCGGCGTCGCCGCCTGCCTTGGCGATGTCGCGCTGCCATTCGGTCGGCAGGGTGTTGGGCTCGTCCATGAACAGCTCGAACAGGGCGCGCACCACGCGCTTGCACTTGCTCATCTCGCGGTTCACACGATAGTGCCGGTACATGCGCTGGCGCAGGAAGGCGCGCAACGGCCGCTGCGCCTCCAGCATCCCGTCGGAGAAGCTGACCATCGCCAGCGGCAGGGCGCGCAGCTCGGCGGCGCTTCCCGGCTTGTGCTCCGCCAGCCGCCGCCGCGTCTCCGTCACCAGATCGACCACCATGGCGTTGATCATCCGCCGCACCGTCTCGTGGATCAGGCGCGGGCGCTCCAGCCCCGGATAGCGGTCGCACACTTCGCGAATGATCGGGCCGACCAGCGGCAGTTCCGCCACCTCCTCGACCGTGAACAGGCCGGCGCGCAGGCCGTCGTCGATGTCGTGGTTGTTGTAGGCGATGTCGTCGGCCAGCGCCGCCACCTGCGCCTCGGCCCCCGGGTTGGTGTGCAGCTCCAGATCCCACTCGCCCTGGAAGGCGGCGATCGTCGTCGGCAGCCGCTGTCCGGGCAGCAGCGGCAGCAGCGGGCCGTTGTGCTTGACCACGCCCTCCACCGCTTCCCAGGTCAGGTTCAGCCCGTCGAACTCGGCATAGCGCCGTTCCAGCCGCGTCAGGATACGCAAGGTCTGGTCGTTGTGGGCAAAGCCGCCGAACGGCTCCATGCAGGCGTTCAGCGCGTCTTCGCCGGCATGGCCGAAGGGGGTGTGGCCAAGGTCGTGGGCCAGCGCCACCGCCTCCGCCAGATCCTCGTTCAGGCCGAGCGTGCGGCTGATGGAGCGGGCGATCTGCGCCACCTCCAGACTGTGGGTCAGCCGGGTGCGGTAATAGTCGCCCTCGTGATAGACGAAGACCTGCGTCTTGTGCTTCAGCCGGCGGAAGGCCCCGGAATGCACGATGCGGTCGCGGTCGCGCTGAAAGCACGAGCGCGTCGGGCTTTCAGGCTCCGCCGTCAGCCGCCCGCGCGTGTCCGCCGGGTTGCAGGCAAAGGGAGCCAGCCGATCGTGGGAACAGTCCGCCGTCATGGGGCGGACACTACCGGCGGGAAAACGCAGGCGCAACGGCGAAGGCGTGCTATGCCCCGCCCCCTGGCGCTGCCGGCGGACAAGCGTGCCAGAAGCGCAACGGTTTGGCGCAAGGGTGCCCATACTTTGACGAAGCCCCCGATCCCCCTTACATTTGTCGCAACTCCCGCACCGCACCAGAGGGGCCATCCCATGCCCGACACCGCACTGCCCACCGAAACCCGCGTCCTCGGCGTCAGCGAAAGCGCCGCCAAGCGCGTCGCCTTCCTGATCGCGCAGGAGGGCAATCCCAACCTGATGCTGCGCCTGACCGTCTCCGGCGGCGGCTGCTCCGGCTTCCAGTACGGCTTCACCTTCGACGAGACCGCGACCGACGAGGACCATGTCTTCGAGAAGGACGGCACCAAGGTGGTCACCGACGACGCCTCGCTCGACCTGCTGGCCGGCGCGACGCTGGATTATGTCGAGGACCTGATGGGCGCCGCCTTCCAGATCAAGAATCCGAACGCCACGGCGTCCTGCGGCTGCGGCAACTCGTTCGCGGTCTAAGGCCGGATAACGAAAAGAAAAGGCAGGCCTGTTTCGTGAAGATCGCCACCTGGAACGTCAACTCGGCGAAGGCCCGCCTTCCGCTGATCACCGACTGGCTGCGCACGGTGTCCCCGGACGTCGTGCTCTTCCAGGAAATCAAATGCGAGACCGCCGCCTTCCCGGCCTCGGCCTTCGAGGATCTCGGCTATCACGTCAATGCCGTCGGGCAGAAAGCCTACAACGGCGTGGCATTGCTGTCGAAGGCCCCGGCGGAGGACCTGCTGACCCGCCTGCCGGGAGAGCCGGAGGACGAACAGGCCCGCTATGTCGAGGCCACTGTGTCGGGCGTGCGCATCGCCTCGCTCTACCTGCCCAACGGCAACCCGGTGCCGGGCGAGAAATTCGCCTACAAGCTGCGCTGGATGGACCGGCTGTACGACCATGCCCGCACCCTGCTGGCGCAGGAGATCCCGGTGGTTCTGGGCGGCGACTACAACATCATCCCCGAAGCACGCGACGTCTTCTCGCCGCAGGCCTTCGCCGGCGACGCGCTGTTCCGCCCGGAATCGCGCGCCAAGTTCCGCGCCCTGCTGAATCTCGGCCTGACCGAGGCGTACCGCGCCCTGCATGACGACGACCGCGCCTATACCTTCTGGGATTATCAGGCCGGCAGCTGGCCGCGCGACAACGGCCTGCGCATCGACCATTTCCTGCTGTCACCGCAGGCCGCCGACCGCCTGGCCGGCTGCACCATCGACCGCGGCCCGCGCGGCCTGGAAAAGGCCTCCGACCACACACCCGTCATCCTCGACCTGCGCGACGCCTGACCGCGGCTGTGGAATCCGCGTGACAAAAAGCATTTTGTTAAAACTTTCGCTTTTAGGATGACTGCGCGCCCCTGATGGCAACCGGGTGGGCGCGGTCATCGGGGGAGCGACGGGCGGGCATGGCGTGGGGACGCGACAACGGCCGGGAACGGGTGAAGTCTCTGCTGGCGGCCTTGGAACGTCAGGCGACCGAGGCCTCCCAGCTTGCCGAGCGCGCCCAGCGCGACATGGGCGACGACCGCTTCGCCTCCTTCCTCGACTTCCGCCGCAAGGTGGAGGAGATCCGCGCCCTGTTCGCCCTGACCGAGGAGCATCTGCACGGCGTCGACGAATCGCGTCTCAGCGACCTGCGCACCGAGTTCGAGCGGATGGATCTTCTGCTGACCCGCATGCTGGTGCGGGCGATGCGCAATTACTTCTCCGGCATGCGCGAGGATCAGGTCCTGCCCATCGGCGCCCGCGAGTTGTTCGAGCCGGAACTGCGCAGCATCGACCAGACCCGCACCCGCCTGCTGAGCCCCCGCTATGCCGACCGCGTGGCGCCGGAGGTTCTGGAGGATCTGGACGCCACGGCGGAGTTGATCCGCAAGACGATAGCCCGCGCCCCCAGCCTGCCCGACTTCTCCGACAGCCCCAGCCCGCCCAAACCGACCCGCCGCCTGCGCACTTTGGGCCGCCCGATCCGGAATTGAGGGGCAATTCGCTGCAGCCTTCGCGCGACACTTGACCCACCGCGACGCATTCGCTACTCCCGTGGGCCGAAGGATGGGTGGCCGAGCGGTTTAAGGCTCCAGTCTTGAAAACTGGCGTAGGTGCAAGCCTACCGTGGGTTCGAATCCCACCCCATCCGCCAACAATTTCCTCCTTTGGAGCAATTGGTTACTTCACACCTTGTGCCACGACAATCTCGATGGCAGGGGATGCTCGCCAACAGAAATTTCCACACCTAATGAATTGGGATTAAATCTATTTTTCACCATAGAACATGGAATCATGTAGGTCGGCTGAAAATCCCGTCGACAATATCACCTTTTTGGTGTATCTGCCCACTCCCCTCTCTATGTACAAAGCTAAACTTGAATGGCTGCGAGTCCGACACAACGTCTTCAATCGGAACCAACGCATGCACTTAGCGGCCTGACTGATTGGCCGGGATTAGCAAAATTAGCGGAGGTAGTCGGGCCAACTGCTGCATTTCTGATATACGTCACCGGCACCTTTTCTCTAACAGTCATCACTCTAACTTGGTTGGCCTTGAGGGCTGAGAAGTTTCGGATTAGGGAAGCCCGCAAGGCTCGCGAGTCTAAACAAGCCTTTATCGAACGCATGCTGGCTGCTAAGCTAGCTGCTATGAACCCACCTCCTATTCCTCCCAAGCCCACCAATCCGAAGGGGAGCCAGGGGAAGCGAGGTATGACGAGCAAAGAGCGAAGGAGGACGTGACATGTTCATATTCCTCTTAGGGTTCGCCGCTGCATTCGCTGGCGGCCTAGCGTCGATGGTGGCTCGGACATTAGTTCGCAATGTCCGTTTTGCTGAGCAGTATGCCACTCAGTATGTCGATGCCGTCGAGGAAATAGTTAAGGATGACAGATTCCCTGTACAAATCACAGGATTCCTAGTTGAAATGGGCAGGCTAGTCGATAATCCGAAGCTTGCTCGTGCGGTAGTGCGTCATTTTATTGGAGTCAAGAAGCTGAAAGCCTCTGAGGAGGGAAAAGATGAGTTCTCTCGCTCGCTTGACCGCCTTGATCTTTCTCAGAAGAACAAGTTCCTTGAGGCAGTATCTCTGTTTCTTGTCGCCGCATCCTATAAAGATCTTATGTACGGCTGGCAGGTTCGAGCCATCATATTGAGCAAATCTCGACAAACCCAAGTCGTGAAAGAGAGCAAAGAATTGGCTAGAATGTTCCCGCCGCACTATGCCTCTTTGCAGCATGACGTGGACTTTGGCAATCTGGCCCGAGTTGGATGATTGAAGCTGAACTTAGACAAGCAAAAGGGCGCCTCGTTAGGCGCCTTTTTTGTTTGGGATATCTATAGGTAAGGCTAACCGATAATCACTCGCGATCTCAACAAGCCCCCAAACCGCATACCTTCATATGACCCCCACCCTTTTGCGCCTCCCCGATTGCTCTGCTAGCGTCCAATCCGGGTTACGGAAGGGGCGCGGACCATGGGACTCATCAGCTTTCTGAAAAAGACCGCCGCCGGTCATACCGACCGGCAGAAGCAGGCGCGGTACGACCGTGCGAACGCGCGGGCCAACGAGTACATGGAGGTGGCGCAGTGGTATGCCGAGGAAGGCGACGGCAACCCGCGCATCCTGCAGAATTATCAGGAACTTGCGGCTCTGCCCTTCCGTCAGGGGCATGCGGCGACGCTGGTCGGCTACCGCAACGACATCACGCGCAAGCTGGGCCACGCCGCCCACATCGGCACCCGGCAGAACCCGTGGATCGCCGCCTTCCTGCGGCCGGACGACGGCACCGTCTATTGCGCCTATGTGCTGCTGCGCGACGACAACCAGCAGTTCGCGCTGATGAAGGCCTACTGGTTCCTGTCCGGCAACGAGACGGAGGCCGGATACAAGCGCCCCGTCTTCGGCGTCCTCTGATCCATTCCGCAGGAAAGTCGCGCACATGCCGAACATCGCCGATCTGGTCGCGAATCCGGAAAGCTTCCTCAAGAACAACCTGATCTGGATCCAGTATCAATCCTACCAGCCCAACTACCGCGTCGGCGGCGTCAAGAGCTTCAGCCTCAGCGACGACGGCATGACCTGCACCCGCAAGGGCACCGGCATCGTCTCGCAATTCTCGACCAAGAACGTCGATGTCTGGTCGGTGCGCTACGACCAGGGCAACCGGCCGGGCAGCTGGAACGCCTACTGGTTGCCCTACGATCAGGATTTCAAGCATCTCGTCGTGCTGGAGGATGAGGCCGACGTGATGTTCACGCCGACGATGGACGGCTGCTCCTTCGGTTTCAGCGATCATGGCGGCGGCACCTACTCCGCCTCCCACGGCAATCTCCAAACCGCCCAGGGACGGATCGACGAGGCCGGACTGCGCCAGGGCATGCGCATGCACGGCACCACCCTGCACAAGTCGCAATACATGAACGTGCCGGGCACCGACGCGGTCAAGGTCACGCTGGTGGGCGTGCGCAACGGCAAGAAATGGCGCTTCTTCTATCAGCAATACATCGACCAGATGGGCGCCTTCACCCTGCTGAAGGTCGCCCAGGTCAAGAGGTAGGGCATTACCGGGCGCGCGCCGCGCCCCTCCCCCATTCCCACTCAAGACAGCCCGTTCCCGCCTTGCTACAGTCCTTGTCCCTCGGACCTGTCCCGACCGGCTTGATCCGCAAGACAGACACAGACCAGAGACAAGGCACATGGACAAAGGCACGCCGAAGGCCATCCGGCTTCAGGACTATCGCCCGCCGGCGCATCTGATCGACACGGTCGACCTGTTCGTCGACCTGGGCGAGGATGTCACCACCGTCCGCGCGGTGCTCGCGATCCGCCGCAACCCGGCCCGCCCCGATGCCGCGACGGAGCCGCTGTCGCTCGACGGGCAGAGGCTGGATCTGGTGTCGGTGGCGCTGGACGGACGGACGCTGGGGCCGGACGAATTCACCGTCACCCCCGATCACCTGATCGTGCTGGAGGTGCCGGACAGCTTCACCCTGGAAACCATCGTCCGCATCAAGCCGCAGGAGAACACGGCGCTGGAAGGGCTCTACAAGTCCTCCGGCAACTTCTGCACGCAATGCGAGGCGGAAGGCTTCCGCAAGATCACCTACTTCATGGACCGGCCGGACGTGATGGCGCGCTACAGCACCACCATCACCGCGGACAAGGCGCGCTATCCGGTGCTGCTTTCCAACGGCAACCTCGCCGCGTCGGGGGATCTTGAGGGCGGGCGCCACTGGGCGCGCTGGGAGGACCCCTTCCCCAAGCCCTGCTACCTGTTCGCGCTGGTCGCCGGCAAGCTCGTCCATGGCGAGGACCATTTCCGCACGGCCTCCGGCCGTGACGTCACCCTGCGCATCTATGTGGAGCCGGGGAACGAGGACAAGATCGACCACGCCATGCGCTCGCTGATCAAGTCGATGCGCTGGGATGAGGAGGTCTATGGTCTGGAATACGACCTCGACATCTTCAACATTGTCGCGGTCGGCGATTTCAACATGGGGGCGATGGAAAACAAGTCGCTCAACGTCTTCAACACCAAATACATCCTGGCCAAGCCGGAAACCGCGACCGACACCGATTTCCTCAACATCGAGGCGGTGGTCGCGCACGAGTATTTCCACAACTGGACCGGAAACCGCGTCACCTGCCGCGACTGGTTCCAGCTGTCGCTGAAGGAAGGGCTGACCGTCTTCCGCGACCAGGAATTCTCGTCCGACATGCATTCCCGCGCGGTGAAGCGCATCGCCGACGTCCAGGGGCTGCGCACCGTGCAGTTCCAGGAGGATGCCGGCGCCATGGCCCATCCGGTGCGCCCGGACAGCTATGTCGAGATCAACAACTTCTACACCCCCACCGTCTACAACAAGGGTGCGGAAGTCATCCGCATGATCCACACCCTGCTGGGGCCGGAGAAGTACCGCAAGGGCACCGACCTTTACTTCCAGCGTCATGACGGACAGGCGGTGACCTGCGACGATTTCGTCGCCGCCATGGCCGATGCCAGTGGCGTCGACCTGACCCAGTTCCAGCTGTGGTACCGCCAGTCCGGCACGCCGGAACTGGACATTGCCGGCAACTACGATTCGGCCGCCAAAACCTTCACCCTGACGGTGAAGCAGACGGTGCCGCCGACGCCGGGCCAGCCGACCAAGCAGCCGATGCACATCCCGCTGGTGGTTGGCCTGCTCGGTCCCGACGGGCAGGACCTGCCGCTGCGCCTGGACGGTGAGGACGCCGCCGCCGGCACCAGCCGCATCCTGCATGTGACGGCGGAAAACCAGAGCTTCACCTTCCGCGACATCCCGGCCCGGCCAGTGCCGTCGCTGCTGCGCGGCTTCTCGGCCCCGGTGAAGCTGAAGACCGACCTGACCGACGCCGACCTCACCTTCCTGATGGCGCATGACAGCGACGCCTTCAACCGGTGGGAGGCCGGCCAGATTCTCGGCACCCGCATCCTGCTGAATCTGGTCGCCGACCAGCAGGCCGGGCGCGATCTGGTGCTGCCGGAGGGCTATGCCGACGCCTTCGCCAAGATCCTGGATGATGCGCAGCGCGACCCCGCCTTCGCCGCCCAGGCGCTGGTGCTGCCGACGGAGGCCTATCTCGGCACCCAGATGCCGGTGGTCGATCCCGACGCCATCCACGCGGTGCGGGAATTCGCCCGCAAGACGCTGGCCGGGCGCCTGCGGGCGAAGTTCCTCGACCTCTACCGCCGCAACAGCAGCCAGGAGCCCTTCTCCGTCGATGCCGAGGCCATCGGCAAGCGGGCGCTGAAGAACCTGTGCCTTGCCTATCTGATGGCGCTGGAGGACGCGGAGGCGCTGGACCTTTGCCTGACCCAGTATCGCACCGCCCAGGGCATGACCGACGAGATCGCGGCGCTGCAGTTCCTGTCCAACGCCGCCTCGCCGGAAGGAGAGAAGGCGCTGGCCGACTTCTACGAGCGCTGGAAGGGCGAGGCGCTGGTGGTCGACAAGTGGTTCAGCGTGCAGGCGATGTCGCACCGCGCCGACACGCTGGCCCGCGTCACCGCCCTGCTCGGCCATCCGGCCTTCGAGATCCGGAACCCGAACAAGGTGTATGCGCTGATCGGCGGCTTCGCCAATGGCAACCCGGTCCGCTTCCATGACGCCAGCGGCGCCGGCTATCGCTTCCTGGCCGATCAGGTCCTGCGTCTGGACCCGATGAACCCACAGGTTGCAGCCCGGCTGATGGGACCCTTCTCCCGTCTGCGGCGGTATGACGCGGCCCGTCAGGGGCTGATGAAGGCCGAATTGCAGCGGATCGTCGCCACGCCGGGCCTGTCGCCCGACGTTTACGAGGTCGCCAGCAAGAGCCTGGAGGCTGCCGGCTGAGACTCGGGACCAAAGGACTAGGCCGAAAAGCAGAGATTCCTAAAAACGAAGGGCCGGCGGCATCGCCACCGGCCCTTTCGCCGTCCGTGATCCCCCGGCCATGATGCCCTCGGGCGCCCGACCGGGGGAAAGCGGTCTTACTTCTGTTCGGACAGGAAGGCGATCAGGTCGGCGCGCTTGGCGTCGTCCTTCAGGCCGGCGAAGGCCATCGTGCCGCCCGGGACGATTTCCTTCGGCGCCTTGATGTAGGCGTCCAGGTTCTCCGGGGTCCAGACCAGACCGCCGGCGCCCTTTTCCTTCATCGGGGCCGAGTACTTGAAGCCCTCGATCGAACCGGCCGGACGGCCGACGACGCCGAACAGCGACGGACCGACCTTGTTCTTGCCCTGCTCGGCGGTGTGGCAGGCCATGCAGACCTTGAAGACTTCCTTGCCGGCGGCGGCGTCGGCCGCCTGGGCGGCACCGGCACCCATCACGACCGCGGCGATGGCGGCAACGCCCATCAACAGCTTCTTCATTCTTCGGCTTCCCTTCCGATGGATCCACCGGCCGACGGCGCCGGCCGGAATCGCGCGGCAGCATACACATTCCGTAAGGGGCTCAAACCCCCTTTGATGCCGCCGTACGACCAATGAACAATTTGCCGCGCTAATTCATCCAGGCAAGCGCCGCGAACAGAACCACAACTACAAGGAGCGCCGCCCACGGCACGTAGAAATTGCCCGTTCCGCCCCCCTTGCCACGGCCGACCGGCAGCGGCAGCGGGATCTCCGGCGGCGGTTCCGCCATGCGGGTGGCGGGCTTGGAGGCCGCGGCTGTCGCCGGTTCGGAATAGACGGCCGGACGGACGGCAGGCTGGGGGGCGGTGGCCGCTTCGGTTGCCGCCACCGGTTCAGCCACGGGCGCCGCCTCGGCCGGGGCGGGACCGACGATCTGGGTGAAGCGGGCGAAGAACTCCTCCGCCATCTTGCGGGCGGTGGCGTCGACCAGCCGGGAGCCGATCTGCGCCAGCTTTCCGCCGACCTGGGCCTTGGCGGTGTAGGTCAGCAGCGTGGCGCCGCCATCGTCGGCCAGCGTCACGGTGGCGCCGCCCTTGCCGAAGCCGGCGGCACCTCCCGACCCTTCGCCGGTGATGGTGTAGCCGTTGGGCGGGTCCAGGTCGGACAGGGTGACCTTGCCGGCGAATTTGGCGCTGACCGGGCCGACCTTGGCGACGACCTTGGCCGTCATCTCGGTGTCGGACTGCCGGACGACCTCCTCGCAGCCGGGGATGCACTGCCGCAGGATCTCCGGATCGTTCAGCGCCGCCCACACCGCGTCGCGGCTGGCCTCGATCCGGTGGCTTCCGCTCATATCCATGGTTCGTGGTTCCTCCAACCCAATTGCCAACCCTGATGCGGCCCTTTGCGGGCGTCTCTCGCCCCGGCTGCGGCCGGGGTTACGGTCGAGAATATGGCATTACTGGGCGCTGCGACAGCCCCGGCCGCCTCATCTCAAAGTCTTACCCGTGAACGTCCTCACCCGCGCGGCGCCATGCAGTTGCTGACGATCGGCGTGCAGGCCGACAGCGTGGCCCCGGCCGGGTAGCTGACCTGCTCCACCGTGCCGCGCGGGCCGATCACCACCGTCGCCTCGCAGCCGGTGGAGGTGCTGCCGCCGACCGGCACCCCGAAGCCGAGGCCGAGCCCAACCCCGCCGCTGCCGCCGAAGCTGCCGGCGCCGATGCCGATGCTGCTGCCGGGGCTGTAGGCCACCGCCGGGCGGGCGACGTAGGTGTAGTATTCGCGCCCCGCCGCCGTCGCCTGACGGTCCGGAACGCCGGCGCAGGCCAGCAGGTCGGCCTTGGGCATGCCGACCATGGCGGTCTGGGCGCGGCGCGCGATCTCCGGATCGGGACCGGTGGCGCAGCCGGCAAGGAGGACGGCCGTGCCGCCGAGAAGGATCATCGCAGCGCCCACGGTCCTTGCCTTACCCATGGCCTTATCCATCCCTTGGCCCATGTCTCGTCCTCCACCAGAATATCGTGTCATCGCCGGATTCTTCTCAACCGGTTGATACAGTGCTGAAACCCCGCCGCCGCCCGTCCGTTCCCGGGAGGGTCTTTGCGGCCCGGAAGTGACGGACGGGCCCGGATTTGCTAGGAGTTCCGTCCCCTGTCCATACCAGCATATCGGAACCGCCGACGCCATGGCCGAGCTTACGCCCTCCCCTTCTCCCTCCGCCTCTGCCGTGACGGTGTATCTCGCGCTCGGCGGCAACATGGGCGACCGCGCCGCCAACCTCGCCGAGGCGATCCGGCGGCTGGGCGAGGCGGTGGAGATCGACGCCCAGTCCGCCCTGTACGAGACGGCGCCGATGTATGTGACCGACCAGCCGGCCTTCCTGAACATGGCGGTGCGCGGCACCACCCGGCTCGGCCCGGTGGAGCTGCTGCGCTTCATGAAGGAGATCGAGGCGACGCTGGGCCGCGATCTCGGCGGCCTGCGCTTCGGTCCGCGCCCCATCGACATCGACATCCTGCTCTACGACGACCGCGTGGTGGCGGAGCCTGATCTGGAAATCCCCCACCCCCGCATGGCGGAGCGCGCCTTCGTGCTCTGCCCGCTGGCCAACATCGCCGCCGACATCGTCCACCCGGTGCTGAACCGGCGGATCGACGCCCTGCGCGACGAGGTTCCCGGCCGCGAGACCGTCGTCCGCATCGCCGACAGGCTTTGACGGGCGGCTCGCCGAGTGCGGTGGCCCAAGTGCGGTGGCATGCGGCGGCCGCACCGCTTATAGTGCCGGCCTGAACGCAACGCCGGCGCCCGCCCGCCGGCCGGGAGAGTGTGTTGTCGGACGATAGCGTGAAACGGACCATGCTGGTCCAGCCGGGCGGCGCGCCGCTCACCTACACCATTCTGGTGCGCGGCTTCTCCGCCGCCGTGGCGCTTGCCGGCCGCACCGACCGGCCGGACGTCCGCTTCGACCTGACGCTGACCGTCACCCATCCCGGCCCCGGCTTTCCCGACGACATCGCCGCGGTGATGTCTTACGAGGACATCGTCGAAGACTTGCGCCGTCTTTGTGCCGAATCCAACGTATCGGGTGCCGAATACTTGGCCGATCGCGCCGCGGACCTCTGCCTGTCCCATGCCAAAGTGCGCCTGGTCCAGGTCGACGTCACCATTCCCGCGGCCGACTCGGGCGATTCGGCGGCCGGCACCAGCCTGACGCGCGGCCGGCCGGGACAGCCGTAACCGCGCCCGCCACCGCCGCGCGGCTGATCATTACTGCATGGAACAAAGATATAGCGGCTGTTGACAAAAGGACGGGTGACATTACCACCCCATCTGAGTTATGGTCGCCATATTGTATTTTAGACCCACAATCCGGGCCGGACGGGGTATATCCCCGGCGGCGATCCGGATACCGAAAGCCGAGACGAGCGCGCAGCAGGGATTAGGCCAATCGCCATTGCCGGCTTCGACCGTCCGCCGATCCCCCTTCCGGGACGGCAACGGCCCCCGGAAGCCGGACTCTAAGGGAGGGACGCATGGACCGCAGCACGACGCCGACCCTTTCCGAACTGCTCGAAGATCCGATCGTGATCGCCGTGATGGCGCGCGATGGGATTAGCCCCGACAGCGTCCAGCAGCTCTTCGAACGCCTCCGCCGGAGCCGACGAGTACAGGAAGAACGGCTCGCCGCCTGACCTGCGGGCACCCTGACCCGAGCGTCGGAGACGCTCCCGGATAGACTCCGGATAGGCATTGAATAAGGCCCGGTCAGGCCAATCGGCTGGAACACCTCAAACGAAGCGCCGCCTCCCACCGGAGGGCGGCGCTTCGCGCTTCGGGGAAAGGTGCCTCACCCCTCCAGAACCTCGCGCACGACCTCCATCACCTCGGCCGGGGTGAAGGGCTTGCGCAGGGTGCGGTGCGCGCCCAGCGCCTCCGCCACCGGCAGCACGTCCAGCGAGGCGCGGGCGCCGCCGCCGGAAATCGCGATGATCTTCAGCGCCGGCGCGCCGCGTCGCAACTCCATAATCGTCGCCAGCCCCTCCTGGTTCGGCATGAAGATGTCGGTGATGACCAGATCGACGGGATGGCCGGCCGGCCGGTCGCGGAACCGCAACATCCCCTCCACCCCGTCGCGGGCGCCGACCGCCTCATGGCCGGCCATCGTCAGCGTGCGCAGCAGCACCGCGCGGGCCACGTCGTCGTCGTCGATGATCAGCACGCTGGCCATGGCGCCGGTCCCCTCCTCACTCCGCCGGATGGGGCACGCCGTGGGCGGCGCCCCCATCGGCGCCCTGCTCCGCAGCCTCGTCCCGCATCGGCTTCTTGCGGGCGAGATAGCTGTAGACCGTCGGCACGACGAACAGCGTCAGCAGCGTGCCCAGCGTCATGCCGCCGACGATGACGGCGCCGATGGCCTGCCGGCTTTCGGCACCCGCCCCCTTGGCGTAGGCCAGCGGCACCGCGCCCAGCACCATGGCGCCGGTGGTCATCAGGATCGGACGCAGGCGCAGCACGGCGGCCTCCTCCACCGCCTTGCGGATGTCGGTCCCGGCGCGCTGGAGCTGGTTGGCGAACTCCACGATCAGGATGCCGTGCTTGGTGATGAGGCCGACCAGGGTGACGAGACCGATCTGGCTGTAGACGTTCATTGTCCCGCCGCTCATCTGCAGGGCGGCCAGCGCGCCGGTCATCGACAGCGGCACCGTCAGCATGATGACGAAGGGGTCGATGAAGCTCTCGAACTGCGCCGCCAGCACCAGATAGATGAAGGCCAGCGCCAGCACGAAGACGAAATAGAGCCCGGTCGCCGATTCACGGAACTCGCGGCTCTGCCCGGCATAGTCGGTCTGGGCGGTCGCCGGCAACACCTTGTTCGCCGCCGCCTGCATCACCGCCAGCGCCTCGCCCAGCGAGGTTCCCGGCGCCAGCGTCGCGGTGATGGTGGCGGAGCGCAGCTTGTTGAAGTGGTTCAGCTCCTTCGGGGCCACCCGCTCCTCGACCTTCACCAGATTGGCGAGCGAGATCATCTGCCCCGGCCCACCCGTAGCCGAGGTGCCGCCGCGCACATAGATGCCGGCGATGTCGTCCGGATTCCGGCGGTCGACATTGGCGACCTGGACGATCACGTCATACTGCTTGCCGTCCTTCTTGAAGCGCGTGACCTGCCGTCCGCCCAACAGCGTTTCCAGCGTGCGGCCGACAGTGTCGACATCCACCCCCAGATCGGCCGACTTGTCGCGATCCAGCGACACCCGCAATTCCGGCTTGTTCAGCTTCAGGTCGGTGTCGATGTTGGTCAGGCCGGGGAAGTTGCGCGCCTCCGCCATCATGGCGTTGACCATCGTCTGCAGTTCCTCGAAGGGCAGCGAGGTCTGGATGACGAAATTGACCGGCTTGTCGATCGGGCTCTGCCCCAGCGACGGCGGGTTGGTGACGAAGCCCAGGATGCCGGGGATGCCGAACATCTTGGGGAACAGCTGGGCGGTGATCGCCTGCTGCTTCACGTCGCGCTGGTCCCAGTCGATCAGGCGGACGAAGGCGATGCCCTGGTTCACCACGGGGAAGCCGACGACGACGAAGAACTTCTCCAGCACCGGGATCTGGCGGAACAGCGCCTCCATCCGCTGGGCGTAACCCATGGTGTAGTCGAGCGTCGAGCCTTCCGGCGCGATGGCGATGCCGACAATGGTGCCGCGGTCCTCGACCGGTGCCAGTTCCGATTTCAGCCCGGTGAACAGCACGTAACTCGCCGCCGCGACGCCCAGCCCGATCAGCAGCACCAGCGGCCGGGCCCGCAGGGACAGGCGCAGCAGCCCTCGGTAGCCGTTGGTCATCCCTTCCAGGAACCGCTCGATGGCGCGGTAGAGCAGGCCGTGCTTCGTCTCGTGCTTCAGCAGCTTGGAGCACATCATCGGCGACAGCGTCAGCGCCACGAAGCCCGACACGATCACCGCGCCGGCAAGCGTCAGCGCGAATTCGGTGAACAGCCGCCCGGTGCGCCCCGTCATGAAACCGATGGGCGCGTACACGGCCGCCAGCGTGATGGTCATGGCGATGACGGCAAAACCGATCTCGCGCGATCCCTTCAGCGCCGCCTGGAACGGGTTCATCCCCTCTTCCACATAGCGGAAGATGTTCTCCAGCATAACGATGGCGTCGTCGACGACGAGGCCGATGGCCAGCACCATCGACAGCAGGGTCAGCGTGTTGATGGAGAAGCCGAAGGCGTACATCAGGGCGAAGCCGCCGATCAGCGACACCGGGATGGTCACCAGCGGCACCAGCGTCGCCCGCAGCGAGCGCAGGAAGAAGAAGATCACCAGCACGACCAGGATGATCGCTTCGAAGATCGTGTGGAACACCGCATCGATCGACTTGGCGATGAAGACCGAGCTGTCATAGGCGACATCCACCCCCATGCCCTCGGGCAGGGCGGCGGTGATCTTCGGCAGCGCCTCGTTGACCGCCTTCGACACGTCCAGCGGGTTGGCGGTGGATTGCTTCACCACGCCGATGGCGACGGCGCCGCGGCCGTTGAAGCGGGCGCTGACCCGCTCGTCCAGCGCGCCCAGCTCCGCCCGGCCGATGTCGCGCAGCCGGACCAGATAGCCCGCGTCGTCGCGCAGGATGATGTTCTCGAACTCGGCCGGACTGCGCAGGTCGGTTTCCGAGACCACGGTGAACTCGCGCGCCACGCTTTCGACGCGCCCCGCCGGGATCTCGACATTCTGCCGGCGCAGCGCGTTCTCGACATCCTGCGGCGTCACCCGGTAGGCGGCCATCCGCTGTGGGTCGAGCCAAAGCCGCATGGCGAAGCGGCGCTCGCCGAAGATGCGCACCTGCGCCACGCCGGGCAGGTTCTGCAGCCGGTCCTTGACGTAGCGGTCGGCGAAGTCCGTCACCTCCAGCGGCGAATGCCGGTCGGAGGAAAAGGCGAGATAGATGATCGGCTGGGCGTCGGCCTCCACCTTGGCGATGACCGGCTCGTCGATCTCCGACGGCAGGGCGGCGCGGACGCGGCCCACCCGGTCGCGCACATCGCTGGCGGCGACATCGACGTTGCGGTCCAGACGGAATCGCAGGGTGATCTGCGACTTCTCCGCCCTGCTGATCGAGGACATCACGTCGATGCCCTCGATGCCGGCGAGGCTGTCCTCCAGCGTCTGGGTCACCTGGCTTTCGATGATCTGGGCGGAAGCGCCTTTATAGGTCGTCTCCACCGTGACGACCGGCTCGTCGATCTTGGGATATTCGCGCACCGACAGGCGCTGGTACGACACGATGCCGATCAGCATCAGGGCGAGGCTCATCACCGTCGCCAGGACGGGACGGCGGACCGAAATCTCGGACAGGATCATCGACTTAGCTCCCCGACGATGCGTTGGGGGCCGGCTTGTTCGGAACCACCGCCACCGGCGCGCCGTCGCGGATCTTCAGCTGGCCGGCGGTGACCACCATGTCGCCGGGGGCGAGACCCTTGGAAATCTCCACCTCCGCATTGCGGCGTTCGCCCAGCGTGACGCGGGTCTGCGTCACCTTGCCGTCCACCACCTTGAAGACATACTGGTCCTTGCCGAAGGCGACGATGGCCTGTTCCGGCACCAGCACCGCGTCGGGCACCGTGGTCAGCGTCAACGACACGCGCGCGAACAGGCCGGGGCGCAGCGAACCGTCCGGGTTGGGCACGCGGGCGCGGATCGCCAGCGCGCGGCCGTTCACGTCCACCAGCGGGTCGATGGCATAGACGGTGCCGTCGAAGCTGCGTCCGCCGAAGGCATCCACCGCCACCTTCACCGTCTGCCCGACCTTCACCGCCGGCAGGAACATCTCCGGCACGCGAAAGTCCAGCTTCAGCGTGTCGATGTCCTCCAGGTTCACGATGTCCTTGCCGGCCTGGACGAAATCGCCGACCGACACCTTGCGCAGGCCCAGCACGCCGTCGAAGGGCGCGGTGATGACCTGCTTGTCGAGCTGCGCCTTGGCCAGCTGCACCGCCGCCTCGTCGGCCAGCAGCTTGGCGGAGGCCTGTTCGCGGTTGCGCAGGGGACCGGAGTTCTGGCGCACCAGCTGGTCGGCGCGCGACAGCTCGGCGCGGGAAAAGGCGATGCTCGCCTGCGCCTGGGCCAGCGTGGCGCGGGCGATGGCGTCGTCCAGCCGGACCAGCACGGTGCCCTTGGCGACGCGCTGCCCCTCCTTGAAGGCGACCTCGCTGATGCGGCCGGCGATCTCCGGCCGGATCACCACCGATTCGTTGGACAGCAGCGACCCGACGGCGGTCACCGTCCGCTCCACCACCCCGACGCGGACCGGAACGGCCTCCACCGGCATCGGCGGCGCGCCGCCCGGCGGCTTGGCGCCACCCGAGGCTCCCCCCGAGGCGCCTCCGGGAGCGGGCGCACCGCCGGACACGGCACCGGTCACCATCGCGGTCAGCCCGGCGACGGTCCCGCCCTGCTTCACGAAATACCAGTAAGCCCCGCCGGCGAGAGCCGCCAGGACGAGAAGTGCAGCGATGCGAAGCGTGTGGCGCATGGAACCGGAATCCGGACGGGTTTCACCTTGCCGCAGCGCAACCGAAAAGGGCGCCGGGCAAACTGAACTATATCGTTCAGTTCACATCCGGAGTCGAGAAGGTTCAGCGATCAGAACCGTCCGCCGGTCCGTTTGTGACGGCCACGTCCTGAGGCCCTCCGCTCTCTAGCCGGCCGGCCCGCATCGGCACCGTCCGGCCGCCGCACAGCGTCACCCACAGATCGGCGGGATCGCCGGCCGTTACCGGTTCGTCGCCGTCCATCCGGCGGACTTCTCCGCCCTCCAAATCGAGCCCCGGCGCGCAGCAGGGCGATTCGCCGGCCGCCACCAGCGCGCGGACGCGGCCATTCTCGATCCGGATGTCACGAAATCCGTCATGGACCCGCGCGTTCTTCAGCCAGAACTTCCCATTGGCGGGAATGCGGGCGAGGCAGCAGGTCGGGGCGTTCATGGAATTTACCCGTGTCCGGTCCGGCGATGTGCGACGCACCAAAGCTGACACAAAATGGTAAAGCAAAGCCAGCGGGAGCTTGGCCTTTACGGGTTTACCCCTCCCCCAGCGCCAGGAACTCCTGGAAATTGGCGCAGCGGCCGGCCTTGAAGGCGGCCTCATAGGCGGCGTTGCGGGCGCGCTTGGCGGCGATGGCTTGCGTGAACCGATGGCGAAGCCCGTCGTCGCGGATGCCCAGCCCGTCGCCGGCCAGCCGGTCCAGCACATGGCGGTAACAGCGCTCCGCCCGCTCGCCGCTGTCGGCGGAGAAGGTGATGGAGCCGGCGCGCTGGCGATATTCATAGAAGGGCGTCGCCACCAGCGGCACCGGGCCGGTGGCGTCGAGCACCCGGACATTGAAGACCACGTCGTCGCAGAAATTCACGTCCTCGTCCCAGCCCGGCACCAGAGCGCGCCGCACCACCGGAAACATCGGCACGGAGGTCGCCACGAATCCCTCGCCGTCCAGCAGCGCCGGGGCCTGCCGCTCATCAAACAGGCGCAGCAGCGGCGAATCGTCCTCGTCGCGCACCACGGCGACATTGTCGAAGGCCGCACCATGGGCCAGCGCCAGCGGAGCCAGCGCGGACAGCCGGCCGGGGCGGAAGCGGTCGTCGGCGTCCAGCGGCGCCACCAGCGCCAGCCGCGCAGCATCCAGCCCGGCATTGCGCGCGGCGGGCGCCCCGGCGCCGACCCTGCCGGTGCTTGCGAAGACCAGCCGCGGGTCGTCGATCCCGGCGGCCTGCAGAGTCGGGCGGTAATCGGTGCCGTCGTCGCTGACGATCACCGCCTCCCACGCCGTCCAATCCTGCTCCAGCAGGCTCTGCACCGCCCGGACGATGGTGCCGTGGGCGCGGTGGGCTGCGATGATGACCGATACGCCCGCCGACCTATCGTCGCAGGCACCCTGCCCCATTCCGGTCCCGGCCATTCCGTCGCATCCCAGTTCAATTGGCGGGCGGAGTTTGGCCGCGTCGGGCGAACGGCGTCAATGCCGCGCCACCGGTTTTCCGCCGCCCCTTACCCGTGCCGCCGCCTCGTGGTAGGAAAGACCATCGTGCCGCGCCAACCGGGCCGCGCCAACTGGAAGGACACCCGCGTGTTCGGTGAATGGAACAGTGGAACATCCCCGGAAAACTGTTTCACGCGGTTCCAAACGTTCCATTCGGCCCCACCCCCACCCATGGCCCTACCCATCGATTTTGGCCGGCCGGACGTTGAACATGAAGGCCGGACGGGCTATGTGGTGAAGCAGGCAAGGCGCATGCGGCAGCGGGACGGCAGCCGGGGGATTTCTCCGGCGGCGCATCCCGGTCCCGATACCCCGCTTCCGATACCAGGGAGAAGAACATCAATGGCGCAGGTCGGATACACCCGGTTCGACGACGAACCTGAAAAGGAACCGGACGAGAAGTCGAAGGAAAGCGCCCAGCCGCAGTTCGCCGCCGTGCAGCAGAGCCTGTTCAAGGCGCGTACGGTCCTGATCTTCGGCCAGATCGACATGAAGCTGGCGCAGGTCGTGTCGGCCCAGCTGCTGGCGCTCGCGCATGAGAACGACGACGACATCACCGTCGTGGTCAACTCGCCGGGCGGCCATGTCGAGGCGGGCGACACCATCCACGACATGATCCGCTTCATCAAGCCGCGGGTGAAGATGCTGGGCACGGGCTGGGTCGCCAGCGCCGGCTGCCACATCTATCTGGCGGCGAAGAAGGAAGACCGTTTCTGCCTGCCCAACACCCGCTTCCTGATCCACCAGCCGCTGGGCGGAACGGGCGGCCGGGCGACGGACATCGCCATCGAGGCGAAGGAAATCATCCGCATGCGCGAGCGTCTGAACCAGATCATCGCGCGTGAGACCGGGCAGCCGTACGAAAAGGTCGCCAAGGACACCGACCGCAACTACTGGATGCTCGCCGAAGAGGCGAAGGACTACGGCATCGTCAGCCACGTCATCAACACGATGGACGAGCTGAAGTAACGGTTCCACGATAGACCAAAGAAATTGGGCCTTTCTCCAAATGGGAGGAAGGCCCAATTTCTTTTGGGAAACAGGAAACCCATCGGCCGGCAGGGGTGTTGATCCGCCACAACATCCCAATAAGATGGAGCCAACCGATGAAACGCTATCTTGTCCTGGGCTGCACTGCCGCGCTTCTCGCCGCCACGCCGGCCATGGCCGCGTCTTCGGACAACAGCGTGACCAAGTCCAACAATCCCACCGTCGCAGCGGTCGACGACAGCGCCGACCCGGCGCTGATGAAGATGCATGTCGACCAGCTGAAGGGTAAGGACATCTATGGCGCCAAGGGCGAGAACATGGCGGAGATCGAAGACGTCGTCCGCTACAACAACAAGCTCTATGCCGTGATCGACGTCGACCACACCGTCGACGTCAGCGACAAGGACGTCGTGCTGCCGCTGAACAAGCTGCACATGAAGGGCGACAAGGTCACCCTCAACATGACCGAGGAGCAGCTCAAGGGTCTGGAGAAGTGGCAGAAGGGCCGCTACGAGACCGTGAAGGGCAAGGGTCCGCTGAGCGAGCTGTCCCACTAAGACCGCGCACGCAAAAAAGGCGGCGGAGGGAAAACCCTCCGCCGCCTTTTCCATGGGCGGTGCGATGATTTCCTAGACCGACACGTCCAGCAGCGACCCGCGCTGGCGGTATCCCTGGGCATTCACCCGGGCGGCAAGCGCGCCAGCATTGGTGTCGACGGCCTGATTGCCCTCGGTGCCGCTGCGGGTATCGCGGGACTGGTCGGACTTCCCGATGGCCGGGGGCGCGGCCACCGTCTGGGTACGCACCGGCGGCGCCACCTGCTGCGCCGCCTGGACCGCCGGGGACATGGCGATCTGCGCCGCGGGCGTCAGCTGCGGCGTTGGCTTCAGCGTCTGGTAGGACGGTATGGCCGGGTTGAATTGCATTCTCAAAATATGCGCCTACCCGGCGCAGGATTCAAGAAGCCCAGCCCTGGCTTGCCACCCTTTCACGGAGTCTCCGGCACGGCCGCCTGCGGCACCGCCGACTTGGCCGGCTGCCGGCGGGTCCGCCGCCGCTCCAGCACCATCGCCATCGCCAGCAGCACGGCGATCCCCGCCAGATTGACCGCCAGCACCGTCACGGAGTTCCGCCCGGCCAGCAGAACGGCGGTGCCGGCGATGGACAGCACGACGCCGACGCAGAAGACCGGCAGCGAATGCCGGCCGCAGGCGACCAGCAGCCGGGCGGGGGCGGAGCGCAGCCACCCCGCATCGCGCGGCACCAGCAGCGCCGCCGCACAGGCCAGCGCCAGGAAATGCAGAAGCCGCATCGGCCCCAGCGTGTCCTTGTCGGCCCAGGGGATGGTCTGCTCCGGCAGCCAGCTCTGCAGTGCCGCAGGCGTCAGCGCATGGCCGATGTCGGAGGCCGCGAACTTCCACAGCGCCATGCCGACCAGCAGAGCCAGCGACCCGGCCAGCAGCCAGCGGGACCGCGGCATCCTGACCCGGCCGCTGCGCACCACCAGCGCCAGACTGGTGCCGAGAAAGAACACGCATTGCCAGGCCAGCGGGCTGAAGTTCCAGTCCTCGTCCCACAGGTTGGGCGGAATCAGTCCGGGCGCCGCCTGGGCGACCAGATAGAGCACGAGCGACAACGCGACCGCCGCATAGCCGAAGCGGGCATAGGTCCACAGGAACAGCGGCGCCACCGCCACCAGCAGGATGTAAAGCGCCAGGATGTCGAAAGCGAAGGGCAGATACATCAGCACCAGATGCCACGCGATGGCGGTCACCGGGGTCTCGAACAGCGGCTCGAAGCTCTCCAGCCGGTTCGACGCCTCCATCGGCAGATCGCCGACATGGACGGCGAGCGCGACGACCAGCGCGCTGACCAGCATGGTCACGATGTTGGCCGTCCACAGCTGCCGACAGCGGCCGAGCGCCTTGCGCTGGCAGGCGGCGAACCCGTGCTCCGCCAGCACCGGACCATAGGCCAGCGCGATGGCGTAGCCGGAGATGAAGACGAAGATCTCGGCCGAATCGGAGGGGCCGAAACGGGCGGGCATCAGCTTTGCCAGCGGGTTCCCGCCGACATGGTTGACGAAGATGATCAGAAGGGCCACGCCCTTGAAGAGATCGAGACGTGCGTCGCGTGCCTGACGTTGCTGCATACAGCCGTGCCTCTCCTGCTGTGGCGGGCTCCCCGGCGGGGGCGGATGCCGCCCTGAGGGGGGTCAGCAGACGAATCGCGGTGGCGCCGGACCACCGAAGGTTCGGCACCGCCACGGCGGATGTAGCCCACCATGGACATTTTCGCCGGCCGGGTGTCCAACGCGATGGGGGAACCCTTCCAACGCGGCGACGGAGGGGAAAAGCGTTAAGCCCTTCTCAGGGTGGCTGCGGCAACCACCCCGTTATCGGGCGTCCGCAAGGGCGGGCGCCGCAGCCGGACGGTCTCGATTGGAGCCACGGGACTGCGTTGAGCCATGCCCGGCGGCTGTGGTCCCCCGCCGGCCGCGCTTCAAGCACGCTTCCCCTCCGCCTGGACGGCGCGCGGACGGCCGCGCAGCCGTTCGGTCAGACGCTGGAAGGCGACGAACAGCACCGGGACGAAGACGATGCCGATCACCGTCGCCGCGACCATGCCGCTGAACACGGTGGTGCCGATCGACCGGCGGCTCGCCGCGCCGGCTCCGGTGGAGATCAGCAGCGGCACCGTGCCCAGGATGAAGGCCAGCGCGGTCATCAGCACGGCGCGGAAGCGCTGGCGGGCGCCCGCCACCGCGGCATCGACGATCGACCGGCCGTCGGCCCGCTGCTCCCGCGCGAACTCGACGATCAGAATGGCGTTCTTCGCGGCCAGCCCCACCAGCAGCACCAGACCGATCTGCGCATAGATGTCGTTGGGAATCCCGGCGACCCACAGCCCGACGCCGGCCCCCAGCACGGCGACGGCCACCGACAGCAGCACCGCCAGCGGAATTAGCCAGTCTTCATACTGCGCCACCAGGAACAGATAGCCGAACAACAGGGCGAGGCCGAAGACCATCAGCCCCTGATTGCCGACCTGGCTTTCCTGATAGGACAAGCCGCTCCACTCGGTGGCATAGCCCTGCGGAAGGGTGTTCCGCGCCACGTCCTGCATGGCGGTCAGCGCCTGGCCGGAGCTGACGCCGGCCGCCGCCTGCCCGTTGACGGACGCCGACATGAACTGGTTGTAGCGGGTGATGCTGTCGGGGGCGAGCGTGGTGCGCACCGACACGAGGCTGCGCAGCGGCACCATGTCGCCCGACTGGCTGCGGACATAGAGTTGGTCGATCTCCTTCACCTGATCGCGGAAGCCGGCGGCGTCCTGCACCTTCACCTGGAAGACGCGGCCATACAGATTGAAGTCGTTGACGTAGCTGGCGCCCAGATGCGCCTGCAGCGTGGTGAAGATGTCGGCCGGCGACACCCCCAGCAGGGAGGCGCGGGTGCGGTCGACATCCAGATACAGGTGCGGCACGTCGGCGCTGTAGGTGCTGAACACCGCCTGCAGGTTCGCATCCTGGTTGGCGGCGACCAGCAGGCCGCGCAGCACCGATCCCAACTCCTGCGGGCTTTGTCCGCCGGTGGCGAGCACCCGCATGTCGAAGCCGCCGGTGGCGCCCAGACCGGGGATGGAGGGCGGGTTGAAGGCGGTGACCGTCGCCTGCGGCATCGCGCCGAAGCGCGGGCGCAGGCTGCCCAGAATGGCGTCTACCGTCTGGTCGCTCCCCCGCTCCGCCCAGGGCTTCAGCGCGGCGATGACGAGCCCGACGTTGGAGCCCTGGCCGCTGAGGATGCTGAAGCCGGAAATGGCGATGACGTCGGCGACGCCCGGCTCCTCCTTGATGGTTTCGCTCACCCGGTCCATCACGGCCTGGGTTCGGGTGACCGACGCGGCGCTGGGAAGCTGGACGTTGACGAAGAAATAGCCCTGATCCTCGGCCGGCAGGAAGGCGGTGGGAAGACTGCGCAACAGGGCGAAGGCGCCGGCGGTGATCGCGACGAACAGCAGCAGCCCGACGATCAGCCGCCGTCCCAACCCATGCACCAGCCGTCCGTAGCCGTCACGCACCCGGTCGAGCCCGCGGTTGAAGGCCGCCAGCGGGCGCCACGGCTCCCCCGGTTTGCGCAGCAGCAGGCCGCACAGCGCCGGGCTGAGCGTCAGGGAATTGATGCCGGAGATGATGAAGGAAGCCGCGATCGTCACCGCGAACTGCCGGTAGAGCTGCCCGGTGATGCCCGGCAGGAAGGCCACCGGCACGAACACCGCCGCCAGCACCAGGGTGGAGGCGACGATGGCGCCGCTGACCTGCCCCATCGCCCGGGCCGCCGCCTCGGTCGACGACAGGTCGGGATGCTCCTCCATCACGCGCCGGACATTCTCCACCACGACGATGGCGTCGTCGACGACGAGGCCGATGGCGAGGATCAGCGCGAACAGCGTGATGGTGTTGGCGCTGTAGCCGAGAACCAGCAGCACGGCGAAGACGCCGATGATCGACACCGGGATCGCCAGCGTCGGAATCAGCGTCGCCCGCCAGTCCTGCAGGAAGACGTAGATGACCGCCACCACCAGCAGGAAGGTGATGCCCAGCGTCAGCACGATCTCTTCGATGGTGGCGGTGACGAAATTGGTGGTGTTGAAGACGACCGCGTAATTCAGCCCCTCGGGAAAGCGCTGCGACAGCCGCTCCAGCTCGCCACGCACGGAATCGGCGACGTCCAGCGCGTTGGCGCCCGGCGACTGGTAGACGACCAGCGTCGCCGCCGGCGCGCCGTTCAGCTTGGACGAGGAGGTGTAGGATTGCGCCCCCAGCTCCACCCGCGCCACATCGCCGAGGCGGACGATGCCCCCATTCTCGTTGCTGCGGATGATGATGTCGGCGAAGTCCTGCGGGTCGTTCAGCCGGCCGCGGGCGATGATGGTCAGCTGTTGCTGCTGGTCGTCGCCGATGGGCGGAGCGCCGATCTGGCCGGCGGGCGCCTGGACATTCTGCTTCTGGATGGCGCCGATCACATCCGAAGCGGTGATGCCCAGCGCCGTCATGCGGTCCGGGTTCATCCAGATGCGCATGCTGTAATCGAGCGCGCCCAGCACCTGGGCATCGCCGACGCCGGGGACACGGGCGATGGAATCGCGCAGGTTCAGGCTGGCGTAGTTGGAGATGAAGATCGGGTCGAACTTGCCGTCGGGGGCATAGACGTTCACCGCCATCAGCATGTTGGACGATTGCCGGCGCACCGTGACGCCCTGGCGCGTCACCTCCGACGGCAGGCTGGCGGTGGCGAGCGACATGCGGTTCTGCACATTGACCGCGGCAATGTCGGGATCGGTGCCGGGGGCGAAGGTGATGGTCAGCGAATAGCTGCCGGTGTCGGTGCTGGTGGACGACATGTAGAGCATGCCTTCCACGCCGTTCACCTGGGCTTCGATCGGGGCGGCGACGCTGTCGGCCACCACCTGGGCGTTGGCGCCGGGATAGGTTGCCGACACCTGCACGGTCGGCGGGGTGATCGAGGGATATTGCGCGACCGGGATGGCGTTCAGCGCCAGAAAGCCGGCGATCAGCGTGACGACGGCGATGACGATCGCCAGGTTCGGCCGGCGGATGAAGAGTGCGGAGAACATCGCCTCACTCCTTCGCGGTACCGGAGGCGCCACCGGACGCAGAGGCACCACCGGACGAACCGGCGCCGGCCCCTGCTGCGGTTCCTTCGGCCACCTCGTCGGCCGGGGTGGGCTGCACGACCATGCCCGGCCGCACCTTCTGCACGCCGCCGACCACCACCGTCTCCCCGGTGGTCAGCCCCTTTTCCACCACCAGCGACTGGTCGACCTGCGCGCCGGTCTCGACCGGACGGCGCTGCACCCGGTTCTGGTCGTCCAGCACCAGCACATAATGCCCCTGCTGGTCCTGCTGGACCGAGGCGACGGGCACCACCGGGCGCTGTTCCGGCTGGTCGCGCCGGACCCGCACGGTCACATACTGGCCGGGCAGAAGCAGGCGCTGCGGGTTGGCGAAGGTGGCGCGGATGCTGACCGTGCCGGTCTGTGGATCGACGCGGTTGTTGGCGAACTCGATCCGGCCCTCCTCGGCATAGTCGCTGCCGTCGGGCAGGACCAGGGTCGGCACGAACTTCTCCGCCGCCTGCGACGGCTGGCGGACGTCGAACTTGCGCTGGAAGGCCAGCAGGTCGCGGTCGGCGACCGAGAAGACGGCGCGGATGGGGTCGAGCTGCACCACCGTCGCCAGCACGCCGGTCGACGGATTGACGAGGTTCCCCTGAGTCACCGCCGTGGCGCCGATACGACCATCCACCGGGCTGGTGATGCGGGTGTAGCCGAGATTGATCTCTGCCGTGCGGACCTGAGCCTGGTTCATCATCACCGCCGCCTGGGCGGCGTCGCGGTCGGCCAGCGCCTGATCCAGCTGCGCCTGTGAGACGTTGCCGCGCTGGCGCAGCTCCTCGGCGCGGTTGTAGGCACGCTCCGCCTCCCGCAGCTTGGCTTCGGCGCTGGCGAGCTGGGCCTTGGCGCTGTCGAGCGCGGCCTGATAAGGCGCCGGCTCGATCACATAGAGCAGATCGCCCTCATGGACGTCCTGCCCCTCCTGGAAGGCGACCTGCTCGACGGTGCCTTCGATCCGGGGACGCGCCTCGAAGGAGCGGATGGCCTCGATCCTGCCGATGAACTCCGACGCGGGGGCGACGTCGCGGCTCTGCACCGGTACGGTGGTCACTGCCGGAGGAGGCGTCTTCTGGTCTTGCGCCTGCGCCTGCGCCGGCGCGGCGGCGAGCAGCCCCGACAGCACGGCCGCGCGGACGGCGGAAAGGGCGCGGGTGCGGCGGGGCGAGGCGGCGGGCATGGCGGTCTCCGGCTGCGTTTCCGATTGGCCTTGCGCGCATCAACATCCCGGCGACCGATCTGCTCCCTGCCCATCGGGTCATTTGCCGCCGGAAACGTCGCCTTGTCAGGGAACATCCCGCCACGCCGGTTATTGGACAGCATGCAGAGTCCCCGGAACCCGCGAGGCCGCGCCATGGCGACAGACAGCTTTCCCTTCGTTCCCTACTGCGGTGTTCCGCCGGTGCCGGGTGAGCTGTCGACCGCATGGAACGGCGATCCGGTGCTGCTGGCCGCCTTCGCTCTGGCCGCGATCGGCTTGACGGTGGTGGCGCGCCGTCCGGCCGGCCACGCGGAGCACGCCAGTCATCGATCCTTGTGTCTGGCCGCCGGCTGGCTGGTGCTGGGCATCGCCTTCGTCTCGCCGCTGTGCAGCCTGACCTCCGCCCTGTTTTCCGCCCGCGTGGCCCAGCATCTGCTGACCATCCAGGTCGCAGCGCCGCTGTTCGTGCTCGGCTGGCCGAGCGGTGCGGTGCGGTGGCCGGAGCCGCTGCGCAGGATGGCAAGGCCGCTCGGCAAGCCGGAACTGGCCTGGGGTCTGTTCGGCATCACGCTGTGGATCTGGCATTTGCCCGGCCCCTACATGGCGGCGCTGGCGAACGACGCCGTGCTGTGGCTGATGCACGGCACGCTGTTCGCCGGGGCGGTGGCGGCATGGCGGACGGTCCTGGCCCCAACCGACACTGCGATGCGGCTGCGCGGCCTTCTGGCGGCCTTCGGCACCTCGGTCCATCTGGCGATGCTGGCGGCGCTGCTGATCTTCGCCGGGACACCGCTGTTTCCCTACCATCTGACAACCACCGCGCCGTGGGGCCTGTCGCCGCTGGCCGACCAGCAGCTGGGTGGCCTCATCATGGGGGTCGTCGGGTCGCTGGCCTATGTGGTGCTGGTTCTGGCCTGCGCGGCCCGCTGGCTGCGCCAAGGGGACGTTGGTCAGGGAGAAGACGGTCAGCTCTCCGGCGGAAAGGCTGGTTGAGCGCATGTGGCGGACCCTGAAGACACTCGCCATCGCAGGCGTGGCGGCCGGGATCGGCGGGCTCCTGTTCGCGTGGTCGGGCCTGTACAGCGTGGCGGCGAGCAAGGCGCATTGGACGCCGGTCGAGATGTTCTTCGAAATGGCGATGCGCCGTTCGGTGGAGACGCATGCCGCTTCCGTCGGCGAGCCGCCTGATCTGGACGACCCGGCGCTGATCCGCCGCGGTGCCGGCCATTACGAGGATGGCTGCGCTCCCTGCCACGGCGCCCCCGACACGCCGCGCAACCCGATCTCCCGCCACATGATGCCGGAGCCGCCCTATCTGCCCGACAAGGTGGCCGACTGGAAGCCGCGGGAGCTGTATTGGATCACCCTGCACGGCATCAAGTACGCCGGCATGCCGGCTTGGCCGGCCCAGCAGCGCAAGGACGAACCTTGGGCGGTTACCGCCTTTCTCCTGCAACTCAAAGGGATGAGCGCGGAAGAATATCACGGCCTCGCTTTCGGTCGGGCGCGGGCCGACGACCATGCGCGGGTGGCCGAGCTGACCGGCCCCGCCAGCGGTCCGACGAGCAGAGGTTTGGGAGAGACCCTGCAGGATTGCGCCCGCTGCCATGGCTTTGACGGGAACGGCGACAGCATCGGCGCCTTCCCGCGGATCGCCGGACAATCGGCGGATTATTTGCGCGAGACGCTGCAGGCCTACGCCGACGGCAACCGCTTCAGCGGCATCATGCAGCCGGTGGCGGCCGGGTTGGACGAAGAGGCGATCCGCGGATTGGCCGAGCATTACGCGGCGCAAAAGCCTGCAACGGCAACGGTTAAGACCGCCGATCCGGCACCGGAGCAGCTCGATCTGGGCCGGCGGATCGCGGAGTCCGGTGCCCCGGACGATGGCGTCGCCGCCTGTTCCGGCTGTCATGGAGGAACCGGGGCCGACACCCGGCATGCGCGCGATCTCCGGTACCCGACCCTGGACGGCCAACATGCGTCCTACATCGCCGCCCAGTTGCGGCTGTGGCGTGACGGGGCGCGCGGCAACACGGCGCTGTCCCGCATCATGGAGGCCGCCGTCCGCCGCATGACCGACGAACAGATCGACGCCGTGGCCGAGTATTACTCCCGCCGCGCCCCCGAACGCGCCACGGCGAAGGGCGATGACGGAAAATCCTGAAGGGACGTCAGGGAACAAGAAGGCCCGCTGCTGATTGTTCATTACATGACCCAGCTGTCGCTTGCCGTGCGGCAGGACAGTACAGGCCGCACCGGGCGGCGGGTCGCCAACATCGAATCGTAATCGAGAAGGATGGCAACCATGCGTGGGATTTCGAAGATCGTCATGACCGCCACCGCGGCCGGCGCCCTGTTCGCGCTGAGTGCCTGCGGCAGCACGGAAACCTCGCGGACCGCGACCGGCGCCGGCACGGGTGCCGTGGCCGGCGCCGTCGTCGGCGGCCCGGTCGGCGCGGTTGTGGGTGGCGTCGGCGGTGCCGTGGCCGGCAACAGCATGGACGAAAGCCTGAGCAAGAAGACCGACCGCGCGACCGACCGCGCCACCCGCGAAGTCCGCGAGGAGGTGTCGGACGATTCGTCCTCCAAGCGCTCGTCCTCCCGCCACGGCATGGCCTCCACCACCAGCATGAGCCATGAGCAGGTGCGCGAGATCCAGCAGGCGCTGAACGATCGCAACGACGGCCGCGACATCACCGTCGACGGCATCTGGGGTGCCAACACCCGCAGCGCCCTGATGAAGTTCCAGCGCGACAACGGTCTGCGCGCCACCGGCCGCGCCGACCAGCAGACGATGGCCGCGCTGAACCTGAGCGGCAACACCACGGGCACGTCCGGCAGCACCAGCGGGACCAGCAACACCAACAGCATGGGCAACACCGGCACCCCGCGGGGCAACGCGATGCCCAGCGACACCCCGCAGAACCAGACCACCCCGCAGGGCTCGATGGGCCAGAACGGCACCAAATAACCCCGGCTTAACAGCCAACCGAATACCGGTCCTCTATGCCGGTTCCGGGGCATCGCGACGGCACCTCAGGCCGTCGCGGCGTCCGGGAACCGGCGAAGTTCTTTTGGGGCGACCGCTCAGCCGCAGGCGGGGACGATCAGGGCGGGCATGCCCACCCACAGGATCGCGACCAGTGCGCTGCCCGATCCGGCGACGACGAACCAGCGGGCGAAGCGGCGCGGATCGACGGCGCCGACATGCCCGGCCGGCCCGGCGCCACGCAGCGCCTTCACCAGCAGGATCGCCACCCAGCCGATGGCGAGAAGAGTCGCAATGCCGACCAGCGCCATCGACAGCGGCAGGCCGAACAGCATCGCCCCCTCCGGCTTTCGGGCGCAGACCATCCCGTTGATGCCGTAAACCACGCCGAAATGCGCCGCCCAGATCAGGAAGGGTGCCAGCATTCCGACGAAGGTGGCGGGAAAGCTGCGGCTCGCCATGGCGGTCCTCATATCGCAAGACGCGGGAACAGGTGCAGAAGCAGCAGGGCGGTTCCACCCTGCGCCGCGCTGTACCAGCCCATCAGCATGGTGTTGTCGAAGGTCACCCGCCGCTCCGAATGCAGCAGCCCGGCGGCGGAGCGCGCCAGCGTGTAACCCAGCATCAGCGTCATCACCGCGACGTGGAAGCCCTGCCACGCCACCAGCATGTAGGCGATGGCTCCATAGGCGCTGTCCGCGCCGACGAGGCCGGTCTGCATCTGCGCAGTGGCGTCCAGCAGGATGCCGCCGACCATCGCCGCCCAGGCCATGATCAGCCCGAGACGGACCCGGCCGTGCCGGTTGCGGTCCACGGCGGAGCGCGCCCAGCCGATGGCCAGCGCCGCCAGCCCCCACAGCGCCAGCCCGCCGGCCAGCCATGGCAGGCCCGGCAGCCCGTATCCATCCGTCGGCCAGACATCCGGGCTGACCGTCCACAGGAACAGATAGGTGAAGACCAGACAGGCGAAGGCGGTGCCGTCCACCAGCAGAAGCACCACCATCCCCCACCAGCTATGGTTCTTCGGCCCCTGCACATAGACCGGCACGCGCCAGCCGCCGCCGACATCCTGCGGCGGGTGGTCCGCCCCCTTGTCGAGACCCCACAGCCACCAGATCACCAGCCCGACCGCCAGCACCGCGGGGACCAGGGAGAAATAATAGAACTTCAGCGTCAGGCAGATGAAATGGGCGGCGGTGAACAGCCCGGCCAGAAAGGGCGCCCAATGCGGCCCCGGCAGCGGCATCAGATATTGCGGCTTCGCCTCGATCGGGCTGGTGACGATGGTCTCCCGCCTGTCGGTAGGCGCGCCGGGCAGGAAATGGGCGCCCTCGCGCACCTCGCGCGGCAAATCGGGATTGTCCCACAGGGGATAAAGGCTGGTGACGTGCGGGATGCTGCGGACGGCGTACAGCTCGTTCGGCAGCCATTCCAGCGTCCCGGCATTCCACGGATTGTCGGACGCCTTCTCCCCCCAGCCCAGCGCGCTGCGCGCCATGTCGACCAGCACCAGCAGAACGCCCAGCGCCAGCACGAAGGCGCCCACCGTCGACACCATGTTCAGCAGGTTCCAGCCGAGATCGCCGGGATAGGTGTAGACCCGCCGCGGCATGCCCAGCAGGCCGCTGATGTGCATGGGGAAGAAGGCGACGTTGAAGCCGATGAACATCAGCCAGAAGGCCCAGTTTCCCAACCGCTCCGACAGCAGCCGGCCGTTCAGCGTCGGCCACCAGTGGTAAAGCCCGGCGAAGACCGGGAACACCATGCCGCCGATCAGCACGTAATGCAGATGCGCGACGATGAAGTAGCTGTCATGGGCCTGCCAGTCGAAGGGCACCACCGCCACCATCACGCCGGTCAGCCCGCCCAGGACGAAGATGAACAGGAAGCCGAACAGGAAGCGCGTCGCAACCGTCCATTGCACCCGCCCTGCCCCCAGCGTGGCGATCCAGGCGAAGACCTGGATGCCGCTCGGCACCGCGACCGCCATGCTGGCGGCGGAGAAGAAGCTGAGCGACAGCGATGGAATGCCGGTGGCGAACATGTGGTGGACCCACAGCCCGAAACTGAAGAATCCCGTTCCGACCAGCGCGAGCACCACGAAATCGTGGCCGATCAGCGGACGGCGGGCCAGGGTCGGCACCATCATCGACACCAGCCCGGCGGCCGGCAGGAAGATGATGTAGACCTCCGGATGGCCGAAGAACCAGAACAGGTGCTGCCACAGCAGCGGGTCGCCGCCCTTGTCCGCGATGAAGAAGGGCCAATGGAAGGCGCGCTCGATCTCCAGCAAGGCGGTGGCGACGATCACGGCGGGAAAGGCGAAGATGATCATCCCCGCCATCACCAGCATCGACCAGGCATAGACCGGCAGCTTGTCCAGCGTCATGCCGGGCGGGCGGGTGCGCAGGATGCCGACGACGATCTCGATGGCGCCGGCGATGGCCGAGATCTCGATGAAGCCGATGCCGAGCAGCCAGAAATCGGCGTTGATGCCCGGCGAATGCTCGTAGCTGGTCAGCGGCGGATACATGAACCAGCCGCCGTCGGGCGCCGCACCGAAGATCAGCGAGCAGAAAAAGGCGATGCCGCCGAAGAAATAGGCCCAGAAGGCAAAGGCCGACAGCCGGGGAAAGGGCAGGTCGCGCGCCGCCAGGAAGGACGGCAGCAGATAGACGCCGATGGCCTCCACGATCGGCACGGCGAACAGGAACATCATCCCGGTGCCGTGGACGGTGAAGAACTGGTTGTAGGTGTTGTGGTCGAGCAGGTCGTTGTCCGGCACCGCCAGCTGCAGGCGCATCACCAGCGCCAGCAGCCCGGCGATCAGGAAGAACAGCAGCGCCGTGCCGATGTACCAGACGCCGACCTTGGTGTTGTTCACCGCGGTCAGCAGCGCGATCCCCCGCGGCAGCCGCCAGAGGCGGCGCAGCCTCTCCTCCTCCCCCTCCGGGCGGGGGACGGGGCTGGGAGTTGGCCTGCCGCCGGAGAACTCGTCGCGGGACTCGTCGGTGCGCAGCGTCATTTCAGGCTCTCCAGCCAGGCGGCCATGGCGTCCAGGGTCTCGCCGTCCATCACGTCGAAGGACGGCATGCGGTTCTCGGGCTTGATGTGCTGGGCGCCCTGGATCCAGGCGGCGATGGTCTCCACCCGCGTCGGCATCGTCCCGGCGGCGAGCGACGGCCGGGCGCCGACACGGCTGAGATCCGGGCCGACCAGCCCCGCCGCCTCCGTCCCGCGCACGGCGTGGCAGGACTGGCAGCCGAAGGCGAAGAAGGCGTCCCGGCCGCGCACGAGCTGCGGCGTCTCCGGTTCGGCGGGCGGGCGCCGCTGCGCCGCCATCCAGGCGTCGAACTCGTCCGCCGGCAGGACCCGGATGTCGAAGGCCATCAGGGCATGCTGCGCGCCGCAATATTCGGCGCACTGGCCGCGATAGAGCCCAGGCCGCTGCGCCACGATCGGCAGCCGGTTCACATGGCCGGGAATCATGTCGATCTTGCCGGCGAGGCTCGGCGCCCAGAAGCTGTGGATGACGTCGGCGCTGGCGACCCGCAGTTCCACCTGGCGCCCGGCCGGCAGCACGAGTTCGTTGGCGCCGCGCAGCGGCTCCTGCCCCTCCACATGATAGCGGACGTCCCACCACCACATGTAGCCGGTGACCTCGACCACCAGCTCCGGTTCAGGCGTCAGGGTCGCCAGCCGGCGGGCAAGGGCGAATTCATGGATCTGGAGTGCGGTCAGGGTGACGAGCGGGAACAGGATGCCGCCGCCGATCACCCAGGCGCGGCGGCCGGGAAACCGCTCCGGCCGGACCAGCGCGGCGTAGAGCGCCAGCGCCATCACCGCCAGGAAGATCACCCCGGCGCCGATGAACAGGATCCAGCTGGTGGCCAGGATTTCCTGTGCACTGACCCCGGCGGCATCCAGCGCCGACTGCCGCCCCCCACCACCGGGAAGGGCGCATCCTGAAAGGGCGAGCGCCGCAATGGGCAAGCCGGGCCGCAGAGAGGCTCGCGCAGACCGCCGGCTCGCCCTGTTCATGTCGATCGCCTCCCCTTCGCCGGGCCACGCCCATCTTCCCCCTCGGGGTCAACACAGCCGAGGCTCGACGGTTTCGTGGGCAATCCGAAGTTCCCATGCGAAATCGCGAAACCTGTGCGTGGCCGTATGCGTTGAAGGTGGAAGTACGGCTCCGACAATCGCGGCGGGGTTGGAAAAGGTGCTTGGGGAGACGATGCATGACCGCCGACACAGGCCGGACGGAGGCGGCGTTGCCGGGCAGGCCCGCTTATGAAGACAACCGCTCCTTCCTCGTCGGACTGGCGCGGGCCTTTGCCGGGGCGCTGATCTTCTCGCTGCCGATGCTGATGACGATGGAGATGTGGTGGATCGGCTTCACCATGGACTCCTGGCGGCTGGTCCTGCTGCTGGTGCTGCTGATCCCGCTGCTGGTCGGGCTGTCGGTCGTCAGCGGCTTCAAATCCACCGCCAGCCTGCGCGACGACATTGCCGACCCCTTCGTCGCCATCGCCGTGGCGGTGATGATGTCGGTCGTCATCCTCGGCATCTTCAAGGTGCTGTCCGTCGACATGCCGGCGCGCGAGGTGATCGGCAAGATCGCGCTGCAGAGCTTCCCCGCCGCCATCGGCGCCATGCTGGCCCGCGATCAGCTGGGCGAGAAGAGCAGTGAGAGCATGCAGCGCCAGACCGCGATGACCTATCCGCAGGAGCTGTTCCTGATGGGGGTGGGGGCGCTGTTCCTCGGCCTCAACGTCGCCCCGACGGAGGAGATGGTGCTGCTGTCCTACATGATGGATCCGTGGCGGGAGATCGCGTTGCTGCTGCTGTCGCTGGTGCTGATGCACGCCTTCGTCTACGCCGTGGAGTTCCCCGGCGGGTCGAAGCCGCCGGGCGGCGTCGGGTTCTGGAGCCTGTTCCTGCGCTTCACCGTCGTCGGCTATGTGATCGTGCTGGCGATCTGCCTCTACCTGCTGTGGACCTTCGGCCGAACCGACGGCACCGGGCTGGCCGAGATCATCAGCGCCACTGTGGTCCTGGGCTTTCCCTGCGCCATCGGCGCGGCGGCGGCCCGACTCATCCTGTGACCCTGATCCTGCGAAGGGGGAGAAAGCCCGATGGCGACGACCGACGACGATTCACGGGTGAACGACGGGTCACGGGCGGGTAACGGAGCGGAGCATGCACCGCCGACCTCCCCCCTCGAATGGGTGGTGGCGGGGCTCGGCGCGCTGCTGATCGCCGCGATGATCGTCTACATGGTGCAATACGCTCTCAAGGAGCACAGTTCGGTCCCCGGCGAGATGGAGGTGACCGTGATGGAAACGCGGACCGGCGGCTTGGGCCACACCGTGCGTTTCCAGATCCGCAACCGGACCGCCGCGACCGCCGCAACGCTGATCGTGCGCGGTGAACTGCGGTCCGGCGACCGGGTGGTGGAGACGGCGGAGGCGCAGTTCGACTATCTGCCGCCCTATTCCGAACGCTTCGGTGGCCTGATCTTCCAGCACGACCCGGCCCGCTACGAGTTGCGCATCGCCCCCACCGGCTACAGCGAGCCTTGAGGGTCCGTCAGTCGCGCCCCCAAAGCCCCCGCTCGCCCAGATCCTCGCCGCGCTGCCGTTCCAGCGCCTGGGAATAGCGGCGGAGCGCGAAGGACTCCGTCACATAGCCGATGATCCGCCGGTCGGTGGGAGAGGACAGCACCGGCAAGGCCTCCACCTCCTCGCTGCCGAAGCGGTTCAGCACGGTGCGGGCGTCGTCCCCCGGCATCAGGACCGCGTCGGCCTTGCAGGCCAGCGATCCGACCCGCGTCTCGGTCGCAGCCGCGTCCTGGTCCGGGTCGTGGATCATCGACATGTCGACAATTCCGGCATAGCGCCCCATTTCGTCCACCGCGAAGACCGCCTTGGTCGACCCCAGCGGGTAGAGGCGGCGCAGCGCCTCCACCGTCAGGGTGGCGGGCACCGTCTTGGCGTCGCGGCGCATCAGCCGGAAGGCCGTCAGTTCCGACAGCCAGCCGATGTCGTAGGCGCCGCGAATCGGCACGCCGCGCAGGTGGAAGCGCCAGGTGGCGAAGGAATAGCCGAAGGCCTGACGCACCACCGTGGTCGACAGCACCACCCCGATCAGCACGCCCGACGCCGCCCACAGATCCTGCGTCGTCTCCAGCACCAGCAGCACCATGGTGACCGGAGCGCCGACAATGCCGGCGGCGACCGATCCCATGCCGACCAGCAGCAGCAGGCCGCTGTCGATCCCCAGCCCCGGCAGGAAGGCGGCGGTCGTCTGCCCCAACAGGCCGCCGAACAGCCCACCGATGAACAGCGAGGCGCTGAACAGGCCACCACGGAACCCCGAACCCAGCGACAATGCCGATGCCAAAATCTTCACCACCAGCGTCACCCCCAGCGCCAGCACGCCGCCCGCCAGTTCCGGCGGAACGGCGCCGGGGCCACTGCCCATCACCGCCGGCACGGCGAGCGCCAACGCGCCCACCGTCAGCCCGCCGATGGCCGGCCGCGTCCAGCGGGGGACCGGCAGACGGTTGAATCCGCGCTCCGCCACCGTCACCGCCTGCATGGCGAGGATGCTGAGCCAGCCGGCCACGAAGCCGACGACGCCGCAGGCGGCGTAATCCCAGCCGGCGATCTCCACCGGCCGGCCGAGCGCCAGCGATGCCTCGCCGCCGGTCAGCAGGGCCGACACCGCCACCGCCATCGCCGCAGCCGCCCCGACTGGGGCCAGCACTGCCAGCGTATAGCCGCCGAGCACCAATTCGAACGCATAGAAGGCGCCGGCCAGCGGCGCATGGTAGGCCGCGGCGATGGCCGCCGCCGCCCCGCAGCCGACCATGGTGCGCAGATCGGCCCGGCGCAGCCGCAACCGCTGGCCCAGCGAGGAGGCCATCCCGGCGCCGGCCTGGGTATAGGCCGCCTCCATGCCGACCGACGCGCCGGAAATGTTGGACAGGGCGGTCGTCACCGTCAGCCGCAGGCTGTCGATCAGCGACATCTTGCCGCCGTAGAGCGCGTTCGCCTCCACCGCATCGACGATGGCGTTGGGGCGCCAGCGCCGCACCAGCGTCGACAGGATGCCCAGCAGCAGCCCGCCCGCCACCGGCACGCCCAGCGTCCGCAGCAGGTCGGGCACGCCCTGCCCCAGCCGTTCGCCTTCCGGCAGGTCGAAGGCCAGCGTCTGCGCCAGCAACACCGCTTCGTGCAGAAGCCCGACCGCCAGCCCGACCACCCCGCCGACCAGCGCGGCAAGCACCACCACCGCCAGCGCGCTGTTGCGTACGCTCCAGCGGTCGGACACGGTTGTAGCCGCGGACGCATCGAGCGTCGCATAGGGATCGTTGCCGGCGCGGGCGTTTTCGCCCACGCCGTCGAGGGAGGCCGAGTTGTCAGGCATGATCACGCGAACATTGAAATCGATCCAACTGGAATACGTCCGCCAACGTCGTCAGGTTCCCATCGCTTCGAACGCGGGGAAGCTGTTGGTGGTAAGCACTCGCTCCGAACGAAGCCGCGCGCTTGATGCCGGATCGCTGACGCAAAACGGCGGGGAGGTGCATCCTACACGACCGCCGCCCAAAACAGCTTGGAGAAAACGGTGTGTTCCTACCGGGCGTAGCTTGTCGCCCGATGCAGATGGACGGCTGTATCGAAGATTAATGCCAGCGTTTCCTGATTGAAATGGCGGCGCGCGATCAGAAAAAGCAGTTCATGCAGAAGCCAAGGCTTGGTCGCACCGCCTGGACCCGGCTGAACGAATGGCGCCTTTTCCAGATCGATATCCAGAATAGCCTCCGACACCAATCTCAGAACCACCAGTTCCTGGACACGGCCGAAATATCTGTCGGTAATCCGTGGGCCGGTATGTCCGATGTGTATAATCCGGTGACGCAGCAGGCGGAAGGCGATCATGCCGGCAATCTTGCCCTCGGCAATACCTTTGGTCCGAACGTCCTCCGCCCGGAAGCCGCGGCGCAGCATCAAAAACCGGAGATCGTTCTCAGCCTCCCGAAAGGCAGATTCCAATTCGGGTTCCGATATCCATATGCGATCGAAATGGAGGTCCGTCGTCCGACCGGATTTGGCCGAAAACGCCTGTATCTGGCGGACGACGAGCTTCACCGTCTTATAAAATTGCTTCGTGAGTTCCTTGAGCATTTCCTCAGTCAGGAAACTCGGCAAATCTTTTTCAGCAGACACAATGAAATCTCCACCGAGAGAGCGGAAACTCCCCGGTTATGATCCGCAAAATTTCTGAGTTGGACTGCTAAAGCCCCAGGTCATCCACTGCTTGTACCAAGCTGTGTGTGAGATCCCCGGATATATCGGCCTCTTCAGCAACGCGCGGAATCGTCGACGAGCGAATGCGCTGAAGCAATCGATCCGGAGTGACTCCACTATTGGTCACCGGCGCAAATTCGATGTTCAGGGCACGATGCGCGACGTTGGATGCAATTTCCCCCAATGCGTCGTCCGATCCAACGAGGTCCAAAAAGGACATACCCAGTAGCCCCATGAGCATCCATTCCAATGACGCATTTTTAGGATCGATAAGAATGAGAGTCAACATCCCTGCCAAAGAATTCGCCACTAGCCGCATATGCCGCAGGACTTGATAAAGGCTACCGGCAAAAGGCGGGACCAATCCATATCAAAAGTTACAATCGCATGGAATCTCCAACCTTCGAGAAGGACAGTTTCGCTGCCTGTGATCAATGAAATCCGCAAAGTGCTCCACACGGCCGATGCGCCCAAGACTCGAACATAACTCGTCTTGAAGCCATGCGCAGGTTATGACGGAGTTTCGGAAGCCCATTCCAAAGAAATGTCGAAGTGTAGCTGCCGAAGCACCGTCAGCATGATCAGCAAGCAGGGAATCCGTCAGGGCTTGGCTTGCTGCGGTTTTGATTGCGGCTTCACTGTCGCCGGCGCGGGCGCCGACGGAGCGGATGGGGCCGGTGCGGGGGATGCTGAGGGCGATGCTGCCGGGGCCTGCGCCGCAGGTGCCGGCTGAACGGGCGAAGGCTGAACCGGAGCCGCGTCGGTGGTGGTGGGCGACGGCGCGGTTCCGGCGCGGCGCAGCACCTGGGCGAGGTTGTCGCGCACCTTGTCGGCCAGCGCGACGTCGGGTTCGCCGGCCTCGTGGAAGATCACGGTGAACAGCCGGCGCTGCGACAGCAGGAAATTCAGCGTGACGTGCAGCTTGCCCTGCGGCATCGCGCAATCGACCGATCCCGTGCGCAGCCAGACGGCACCGGCCTGTTCGGACGGGTTCAGGCTGACCGTCGGCGTGCCTTCGCAGCGCTGCTTCATGGCGTCGGCGAAGCTGTCCGACAGTTCGTCGATCTTCGCCCCCTCGCCCACCGCGCGCTCGCGGATGCCGCCGACGATGGGCCCGAAGCGCCAGGCGACATCGGCCGGGCGGCGCTCCTGCGGGACCTTGTCCATCGGCACCAGTTCGGCGTCATGCACCCCGGCCGCCGTCAGCAGGCTGTCCAGCCCTTCCGGCAGGCGGTTCTTCTTCTCCGCCGGGCGGCCGGCGGCGACCTTGATCGGCGGGACGTTGCCGCCCTTGTCGACGCAGGTCTTCAGGTCGCCCAGCACCTTCTTCGTGCCGTCCAGCTTGAAGGCGATGCGGTCCGAGGCCGACGAAACCACCAGTTCGTTCCCGCCCATCAGGGCGTTGACCAGCTCCTCGTCCTTGCCGTTGGAGACCACCAGCATGTCCGGCTGGGAAGCGATGGCGACCCGTTCCCGCTTCAGCTTCTTGTCGACCTCGATGGTCACCGGCCATTCGCCGCCCTTGGGCAGGTCGGCACCGGGAATGCCGATGCCGATGTTGGTCTCCCCCTTCGGGCTGCGGGCGAACATCAGCACATGGCCGGAGGTGAATTCCCCCTCCGCCACGCAATAGGCGAAGCTGCCGTCCTTCTTCTTGGCGGCGCCGCCGTCCCAGCTCTCGATCAGTTCGCCCGGCCCCTCCGGCTTCGGCGGAGCGGCGGCCTTGTCGCTGCCAGGGGTGCCGGCGGCGGACGGATTGGCCGGCTTGGCGCCCTGCTGCGGCGCGGCAGGAGTCAGGATTTCCTCTTCCGGCTCGGGCAGCCCGTAATAGGCGGCCGGCGGCATGTTCGGTTCGACCGGCACCAGATCCGCCACCGCCGGAGTCGACGCCACCCCCAGCAGGAGGAGCGCGGACAGCGAAGCGGCAAGGCGGGCGGTCATCACGAGGTAATCCATAGATGGTTGTGGCGGCGAAGCTATCCGCGACCGCCCCCTTCCGCAAGCCCAACCGCCCTTCCTGTTGCGGGAGGCTGACACCTGTTGCACGGGACACGCAGGGGGATGCTCCTACCCCCCGAAGAACGCCCCCCGCAGCGCCTCGTCGGACAGCGACGCGACCGGCCCATCGCCGACCACGCGGCCCAGCCGCAGCAGGACGGCGCGCGGCGCGACCGCCAGCGCGCGTGCCGCGCTCTGCTCGGCCAGCAGCACCGCGGTGCCCGCGGCGGCGATGCGGCCGACGGCGGAAAAGACCTCGTCGGCCAGCTTGGGCGACAGGCCGAGCGACGGCTCATCGAGCAGCAGCAGGCGTGGCCGGCCCATCAGCGCGCGGCCCAGGCTCAGCATCTGTTGCTGACCACCGGACAATCGCCAGGCGCTCTCGCCGCTCTTGACGGCGAGGTCGGGGAACAGGGTGAAGACGCGCTCGACATCTTGCGCGCGGTCGCGGGCGGCGGGCAGGCCGGCGACCTCCAGATTGTCGCGCACGCTCATGCCGGGGAAGACCCGCCGCCCCTCCGGCACATAGCCGATGCCGCGCCTCACCCGCGCCTCGGTCGCCAGCGGGCCGAGATCGGCGCCGTCGAACCGCAGTTCCCCCCGTGCCTGCACGAGGCCGAGCAGCGCCTTCAGCAGCGTCGACTTCCCCGCCCCGTTGGCGCCGAGCAGCGCCACCGTCTCCCCGGCCGCGACGGTCAGCGACACGCCGTCGAGCGCAGTGGCGCCGCCATAGCCGGCGGTCAGGTCGCGGATGGACAGCAGCGGGCTCATGCCGATCCCGCCCGGCCCAAGTATGCGGTTGCGACCGCCAGGTCCCGGCGCACGCCACCGGCCGGGCCGTCATAGATCACCCGCCCACGGTCGAGGCACAGCACCCGGCCGGCGAGCGGCAGCAGGAATCCCATGTCATGCTCCACCAGCAGGATCGCCATCCCTTCCCCAGCCAGATCGCGCAGCAAAACCGCCAGTTCGGCCTTTTCGCCGTCGGTCAGTCCGGCGGCGGGCTCGTCCAGCAGCAGGACCGACGGGCGGCGGACCAGGGCGCGGGCCAATTCCACCCGCCGCCGCAGTGCCGCCGGCAGCCCGTCGCAGGATTGCCCGGCAAGATCGCCGACGCCCAGCCGGTCGAGCGCCCAGCGCGCGTGCGCCTCGGCCGTCGCGGCGTCCGGATCGAAGGCGAGACGGGCGGCGGCCACCGCCTCAAGCACCCCCGCTCCGGTGGGAAGCAGGGCCGCCTGGAAACTGCGGGCCAGTCCGGCACGGGCCAGCCGGTCGGCGCGGGCGCCGGTGACGTCCTGCCCGCCGAGCCGCACCCGCCCGGCATCCGGCCGCTCCAGCCCCGACAGCAGGTTGATGACCGTGGATTTGCCCGACCCGTTCGGCCCGATCAGCCCGGTGATGGTGCCCGGCCGCAGGTCCAGCGACACACGGTCCACCGCCCGCACGCCGCCGAAGGACTTCCGCAAGCCCTCGACCGCCAGCCCCTCCAGCAGGGCGGGCGGCGGCGGCTCCCTCGCCTCCACCGGCGAACAGGGCTTGCCGCCGTACAGGCGGGCTGTGAGGCGGTGGAGGAGCCCGGTCAGCCCGTCCGGCGCCAGCACGACGGTCAGCAGCAGGGCGGCGCCGTAGATGACCAGATAGCCACGCTCCAGGAAGCGGAACCATTCCGGCAGATGCAGCAGCAGCACGGCACCCAGCACCGCCCCGGCCATCCGCCCCCGACCGCCGACGATGGCGATGGTGAGGATGGAGACCATGACCGGGAATTCCAGCACCTCCGGCGAGACGACGCGCTGGGTATGGACGGCCAGCGCTCCGGCCGCCCCGGCGAAAACCGCGCTGATGCCGAAGGCCACCAGCCGCAGCCGGCCGACATCCAGCCCCAGCGTTCCCGCAGCCAGCGGATCGTCGCGCAGCATGGTCAGCGACCGGCCAAGCCGTCCGCGCGCCAGCCGCCAGCCGCTCAACCCACCGAGCGCCACCAGCCCCCAGACCAACCCGGCCATCGGCAGCCCGCGCGGCACCGCCCAGCCGAACAGCACCACCGCCGGCACCCCGGCGAGCCCGTTGGAGCCGCCGGTCAGTTCCGGCAGATTCACCGCCAGCAGATGGAGCACCTGCGCGATCCCCAGCGTCGCCAGGGCGAAGTAATGCGATTCCAGCCGCAGCACCGCCAGCCCGACCGGCAGCGCCAGCAGCAGCGGAACCAGCATCGACAGCGGAAAGGTCGCCTCGAAGCCGAGGCCGTAGCGGCTGCCGAGGATGCCGGTCACATAGGCGCCGACGCCGAAGAAGGCGCCTTGCGCCAGCGACAGCGCACCACCCAGGCCGAAGACGATCTGGAAGCCGAAGGTCGCCAGCGCATACACACCTGCGACGGTCAGGACGCGCAGGCCATAAGGCGAGGCAAAGGCCAGCGCGTAAACCAGCAGGGCGAGGGCGCCGGCGGTGAGAATGACGACCGACCGACGCTCAACCACGGCGGCGCACCGCTTCGCCGAACAGCCCTTGTGGCCGCAGCACCAGAATCGCCAGCAGCGTCAGGTACAAGGCCCCCAGCGCCACCGGGTAGGACAGCACCGACGACACCCCCACCTCGAACAGCGCGATCAGCAGCGCTCCCACCACCGCCCCCGGAACGGACCCCCAGCCCCCCACCGTCACCGCAATGTAGGCCTTCAGGATCAGATCTCCACCCGAGGTCGGCGTGACGAAATATCGGTTGGCCAGCAGCAGCCCCGCCGCCCCGGCGCAGGCCGCGCCGATGGCGAAGGTCACCAGGATCATGGCGGTGACCGGCACTCCGCAGGCGCGCGCCATCTCCGGATCCTGCGCCGTCGCCCGCAGCCGGCGGCCCAACTGCGTGCGGGCAAAAACCCATTGCTGCACCCCGATCAGCAGGGCCGCCACCGCGACGATGGCGAGCGACTGCTCCGGCACCGCCAGCCCGGCGATGTGCAGCGTTTCGTCCCCGAACAGCGGCGGTGCGGCGCGCGGCTCCGGCCCAAACAGGATGGCGGCCCCGTTCTGCAGGATGATGCCGACCGCGATGGTGCTGATGAAGACCGAAACCGGCGGCCGGCGGCGCAGCGGCAGATAGGCGGCCAGGGCCAGCAGCAGACCCAGCGCCGCCATCAGCACCAGCACCACCGGCAGCAGGACGATGCCCGGCAACGGGATCAGCGGCGCCAGCGCCACCGCCAGCAGCCCGCCGGCCATCACGAGGTCGCCCTGGGCGAAATTCACCGCCGAGGTGGCGTTCAGCACCAGCACGAAGCCAAGCGCCACCAGGGCGTAAGCCGCCCCCAGCGCCACCCCGTTGACCAGCAGTTGAAACGCCGCCATCCGCTCACTTCGCCGCGAGCGTCGGGTCGTCGTACCGCTTCACCAGCTTCGGCACGCGGCTGGTCCCGTCATAGCAGACGATGACGGCGGAATGGGCCATGTTGCCCTTGCCGTCGGACTTGTAGGTCATGGCGAGTCCCTTGAAGGTCTCCGCCGACAATGCTTTTCGGATCGCGTCCGGCGTCCGGGCGCCGGCCTTCACCGCCTCCAGCACCATCGTCATGCCGTCATACTGGCCGAGCGCGAAGGCGTCCGGCTCCTTGCCGAAGGCGGTCCGGTAGGCGTCGGTGAAGGCCTTGACCTCCGGCGTATCGCCGGAAATCGGCGAGGCCGCGGTTTCGGCGCAGACGCCCTTCAACTCCGCCGGTTCCAGCAGGGCCGCGGTGCTCGGCTGATGCATGGCGGAACCGGCGACGATCGGCAGGGTCACGCCGCTGGATGCCGCCTGCCGCAGCAGCAGCGCCGTCGGGCCGGAATGCAGATGCAGCACCAGCACGTCCGGCTTGGCGGCCAACGCCTTGGTCAGCACCGGCAGCAGGTCCTTGGCCGCCGGGTCCACCCCCTCCTCGAACACCGGGGTCACGCCCAGCGCCTTGAAGGCGGCGTCGAGATGGGTCTTGCCGCTCTGCCCATAGGCGGTGGTCTGGTAGATGATCGCCGGCTGCCGCTTGCCCAATTCCTCCACCACATAGCGGGCGTGGGCGGACTTGGTCACGGCGTCGCCGGGGAAGAAGCGGAAGACCCAGGGGTTGCCCTGCTCGGTGATCGACGCGGTGCCCGACACGGTGACCAGCGGCAGCTTCAACTCCTGCGCCAGCGGCAGCATCGCCAGCATCTGGGTGCCGAGCATGCTGGCGGCGACCGCCCCGACGGTTCCACTGCCGGCCGCCCGCTCCAGCGCCGTCACCGCCGCCTCGGGCGACGTGCCGGTGTCGACGACTTCCGACACGATGGCGACGCCGGCCGGCGTCTGCTTCAGCGCCAGGACCGCGCCGTTCCGCTGGCTGGTGCCCTCCAGCGACAGGAATCCGGTCAGCGGAACCAGCACCGGGAAGGACAGCGTGTCGTCGGCCCGCGCCGCCGGAGACAGGCAGGAGGTGGCCGCCAGCAGGCCGATCAGAAGGGGAAGTGCGCGCCGCATGACCGAAAACTCCTCAACTCGCGCCGGCAACCGGAGCGACGCGGAGGGGACGGGGCGTTTGCGGCTGATCCGTCGGGTTCCGGTCGGCTCCCTTCGCCGGCATGACCCGGATCAGGTTCGATGGGTGTTGTCTCAGCCCCCGCATCCGCCGATCCGGCGAAAGGCAGGGGCACCCCAGCCGTGAACAGGCGGCGAGAGTGTCGCCGCCGGCCCCATCCTGTCAAGAACCCAGCCGGCGACGCGCCACCAGCGTTTCACGATGCAGGATGTAGAGCCCGCTGCCGATGATGACCATGGCGCCGGCGATCACCGGCGCGGTCGGCAAATCGCCAAACACCAGCCAGCCGAACAGGCTGGCCCAGACCATGCCGGTATATTCGAAGGGCGCCACCACCGCCGGCGGCGCGCGACGGAAGGCCTGGGTCAGCAGCACCTGCGCGCCGGCGCCGATCGCGCCGACCAGCGCCATCAGCCCCAGCGCGAAACCGGTCGGCGCCGTCCACACCGGCACCGCCAGCGCCCCACTGACCACCGTCGTCGTCAGCAGCAGATAGAGCACGATGGACGCGCTGGTCTCCGTCCGCGACAGGCCGCGCACGGCCAGCGCCGCCAGCGCATAGAACAGCGCGGCGCAAAGCCCGACCAGCACCGGCACCAGCGGCGCCCCGGCCGACGGCTGCGCCATCACCACGACGCCGCCGAACCCGATCACCACCGCCGCCCAACGGCGCCAGCCAACGGGCTCCCCCAGCAGCGGGGCAGACAATGCGGTGATGAACAGCGGACCGGCGAAGCTCAGCACATAGACGTCGGCCAGCGGCAGTTCGCGGAACGCATAGAAGAAGCATCCCATCGAGATCAGCCCGGCGAAGGCCCGCCAGACATGTCCCCAGGGCCGTCGCGTCCGCATCGCCGCGATTCCGCCGCCGCGCCACAGCGTGTAGCCGCCCACCAGCAGGAAGGCGACCAGCGAGCGCACGAACATCAGCTGCGGCACCGGGTAATCGGCGGTCAGGAACTTGATGAGCGTGTCCATCGCCGCGAACAGCAGGATCGCACCCAGGAAGCAGCCGACGGCATAGGGGACCGAATCGGCCTCGGCTGGCAGCAGGTCGGCGGTCTCGGCGTCGGTCATGGAGTTGGTTCGGAAGGGCAATGGCGGAGGTTGCCCACATTATGGGCAAACGCTTCTGCGTCCCAATGCCGCAACCGCAGGTCTGGTAGGCGTGGGGTTTTGGAAGTGATGGCTGGCGATGCCTCACCTTGTCAGCACCATCACCAGCCGCTCCACCGGTGCATCGCTCACCAGATGCGACTCGACGATCTCGTCGATGTCCTCCACCGTTTCCGGCCGGTACCAGATGCCCTCCGGATAGACCACCATCAGCGGCCCGGCGGAGCAGAAGCCGAGGCAGCCCGTTATCGCCATGCCGACATCGGCCAGACCCTTCGCCTGGATTTTCTGGTCGAGCCGCTGCCACAGCGGGTGGGCGCCCTTGGCGGCACAGCTGCCGCGCGGATGGCCGGGCGGGCGCTGCTGGGCGCAGCAAAAGACGTGGTGGCGAAAGGTCTGAGGAATGTCGAACGGCATCGGGCATGCTCCATAACCATAAAATTCCTATGGTTTAGAAGCATGCCAGATTGCTGCGCTGCGGCAAGAGTTTTTGAAATCCTTCTAACCCACGGCAGCCGCAGTGATTCCGGCGCGATGAAATGCTTGGTCGGCAGAGCATTGGCGGTTAAGAATCCGCGGCAAGGGGCAATCCAGGAGACGCCGGTGCTGCTGAGCGGATCGGGGAAGGGCCAGCCGGGCGCCGTGCCGGGCTGGGTCGGGTATGCGCTGCTTCCGGTTCTCAACCTCGTCGCGGCCTTCGTGCTGTCGGGGCTGGTGATCCTGGTGATCGGCGAGAATCCGGTCGACGTGCTGTCGCTGCTGCTGTCGGAGGCTCTGGGCTACCCGGAGGCCATCGGCTACACCCTTTATTACACCACCGACTACATCTTCACCGGGCTGGCGGTCGCCATCGCCTTCCATTGCGGGCTGTTCAACATCGGCGGCGAGGGGCAGGCCTATCTCGGCGGGCTCGGCGCCGGGCTGGTGGCGCTGGCGCTGACCGGCTGGCCCTGGCCGGTGGTGGCGCTGCTGGCGGTATTGGCGTCCGCCCTGTTCGGCGCCGCCTGGGCCTTCATCCCAGCCTGGCTGCAGGCCAAGCGCGGCAGCCACATCGTCATCACGACGATCATGTTCAACTTCATCGCCGCGTCGATCATGACCTGGCTGCTGGTGGACGTGCTGATCCGCCCCGGCAGCCAGTCGCCGGAAACCCGCGAGTTCGATCCCGGCGTCTGGCTGCCGTCGATGGACCGGGCGCTGGGCTGGTTCGGCATCACCATCCCGGCCTCGCCGCTGAACCTGTCCTTCCTGTGGGCGCTGGCCTGCTGCTTGCTGTTCCACATCTTCCTGCGCCGGACCCGCTGGGGCTACGAGCTGCGCACGGTGGGCCGGAATGAGCGGGCGGCGGTTTATGCCGGCATCTCGCCTTCGCGGAACATCATCATTGCCATGCTGCTCTCCGGTGCGCTGGCCGGCTTCGTCGGCGTGAACGAGATCCTGGGCGTGCAGCACCGGGTGATCCTGAACTTCACCGGCGGCGTCGGCTTCGTCGGCATCGCCGTGGCGCTGATGGGGCGCAACCACCCGGTCGGGATCATTCTGGCCGCCTTGCTGTTCGGGGTTCTGGCGCAGGGCGGCGGCCAGCTGTCCTTCGACTACCCCACGATCAACCGCGAGCTGGTGATGGTCATCCAGGGTCTGGTCATCCTGTTTGCCGGCGCGATGGAGAACCTGTTCAAGCCACAGGTGGAGGCACTGTTCCGCCGCCGCGGCACCACCGCCACCGCCGATACGGGGAGGGGCTGAGCGATGGAGGACGCGCTTCTCCTGACCTTGCAGCTGCTGGGCGCCACCATCCGGGTGGCGACGCCGCTGGTGCTGGCCGCTTTCGCCGGCATGTATTGCGAGCGGTCGGGCGTGGTCGACATCGGGCTGGAAGGCAAGATGCTGGCCGGCGCCTTCTTCTCCGCCGCCGTCGCGTCGACGACGCTGAACCCCTGGCTGGGGCTGCTGGCCGGCATCGCCGCCGGAGTGGCGCTGGCGCTGGTCCATGGTTTCGCCTGCATCACCCACAACGGCAATCAGGTGGTGTCGGGCATGGCGATCAACATCCTGGTCGCCGGGCTGGCGCCGACGTTGGCCTATGCCTGGTTCCAGCAGGGCGGCCAGACCCCGCTTCTGCCCAATCAGGCGCGCATTCCCGCGGTGGAGTTGCCGGGGGTCGACGCGCTGGCCGGCGTGCCGGTTCTGGGGCCGGTCTACCGCGAATTGCTGAACGGCAACAACGTGCTGATCTGGGTGACGCTGGTCCTGGTGATCGCCACCCAATGGGTGCTTTACCGCTCACGCTTCGGGCTGCGGCTGCGGGCGGTGGGCGAGAATCCGGCGGCGGTCGACACCGCCGGCCTGTCGGTGACGAAGCTGCGCTATCAGGCGCTGCTGGTGACCGGTGCGCTGACGGGGATGGCCGGCTCGTATCTCTCCACCGGCCATGGCGCCGGCTTCGTCCGCGACATGACCGCCGGCAAGGGCTATCTGGCGCTGGCGGCACTGATCTTCGGCAAATGGCGGCCGGGACCGACCCTGTTCGCCTGCCTGCTCTTCGCCTTCACCGACGCGGTGCAGGTGCGCCTGCAGGGGGTGGAACTGCCGGGCATCGGCGTCATCCCGGTGCAGTTCATCCAGATGCTGCCCTATGTGCTGACCGTCCTGCTGCTGGCCGGCTTCGTCGGCAAGGCCATCGCCCCGAAGGCGAGCGGCATCCCCTATGTCAAGGAGCGCTGACGCCATGACCGACCCGGCGGAGCTGTCCCGGATGATCGAAGCGGCCCGTGCCGCGCGCGAGAACGCCCACGCCCCCTATTCCAAATTCAAGGTCGGCGCCGCCATCCTCGGCGAATCGGGGCGCATCTTCGCCGGCTGCAATGTGGAGAATGCCGCCTACCCGCAAGGCCAGTGCGCCGAATCGAGCGCCATCGGCGCCATGGTCACCGCCGGCGACCGCCGCATCCGCGCCATCGTCGTCATGGGCGGCGAGGCGGGGGCGGAGGAAATCTGCACACCCTGCGGCGGCTGCCGCCAGCGCATCCGCGAATTCGCCACGCCGGAAACCCCGATCCACATCTGCGACCCGGCCGGTCTGCGGCGGACCTTTTCGCTGGAGATCCTGTTGCCCGAATCGTTCGGCCCCACCAATTTAGCCTTCTGAGCGGAGTTTCCCGACATGACGGCAGCCCGCGCCGCCGCGGACATCCTTCACCGTGCCTCCGGCCACCGGCCGCGGGTCGGCATCGTGCTGGGTTCCGGCCTGGGCGGCATCGCCGACCGCATCGCCGACGCGGTCGTCATCCCCTACACCGACATTGCCGGCTTCCCCATCCCCAGCGTGTCCGGCCATGCCGGACGGCTGGTCGTTGGGCAGCTCGGCGGGGTCGAGGTCGCCTGCATGCAGGGCCGCGTCCATGCCTATGAAGGCAACGGCTTCGATGCGCTGAAGACCGCAGTGCGGGCGCTGAAACTGGCCGGCTGCGACACGCTGGTGCTGACCGCCGCCGTCGGCTCGCTCCGACTGGAGGTCGGGCCGGGCCGGCTGATGGCGATCAGCGACCATCTGAACCTGCTGGGCGCCAACCCGCTGACCGGCCCGAACGACGAGGCTTTCGGCGAGCGCTTCCCCAGCATGACCGACGCCTGGGATCCGGCTCTGCGCAGCCTCCTGAAGGAGGTGGCGGCCGGCTTGTCCATCGATCTGGCGGAGGGCGTCTATGCCGCCTATCCCGGCCCATCCTTCGAGACGCCGGCCGAGGTGCGGATGATGAAGCTGCTGGGTGCCGACGCGGTCGGCATGTCCACCGTTCCGGAATGCATCATCGCCCGCCATTGCGGCCTGCGGGTCGTCGGCTGCGCCGTCGTCACCAACCTGGGGGTCGGGCTCGGCGACGGGCCGGTCGACCACCACCAGACCCTGACCGCCGCGTCGGCGGCAGCCGCCGACCTGGAGCGCCTGCTGGTCGGTTTTCTCGAACGCCTGCATGAAAAGGACGGGTCCCGGTCATGAAACTGTCTGCCGACCTGCAAAGCGCGCTCGATGCCAGCGCCAACGCCCCGTCCGACGCCGATCTGGCGCGCCGTGCCGTGGGCATGCTCGACCTCACCAGCCTGAACGGCGACGACAGCGACCGGGTGGTGCAGGATCTCTGCACCCGCGCCGTCACGCCCGTCGGGCCGGTCGCCGCCGTCTGCGTCTGGGCGCGCTTCGTCCCCACCGCCCGCAAGGCGCTGGAGGGAACGGCGGTAAAGGTCGCCACCGTGGTGAATTTCCCGACCGGCGAGGCGGACGCCTCCTCGGTGGCGGCGGAAACCCGGCGCGCCATTGCCGACGGCGCCGACGAGATCGACGTCGTGCTGCCCTACAAGGCCTTCATCGACGGCGCCCGCACCCAGCCGATGAATGTGGTGAAGGCCTGCCGCGAGGCCTGCGGCGACAAGGCACTGATGAAGGTGATCCTGGAATCGGGCGCCTTCCCCGACGCCGACCTGCTCGCCTGGGCAGCCCGCGACGCCATCGCCGCCGGGGCCGATTTCCTGAAGACCTCCACCGGCAAGACCCAGCCGGCCGCCACCCTGCCGGCGGCGGCGGTGATGCTGGACTGCATCTATGAGTCGGGCAAGCCGGTCGGCTTCAAGGCGTCCGGCGGCATCCGCGACGCGGCGGAGGCGGCGCGCTATCTGGCGCTCGCCGACCATATCCTGGGGGAAGGCTGGGCGACGCCGCAGACCTTCCGCTTCGGCGCCTCCAGCCTGCTCGACTCGCTGCTGGTGGCGGCCGGACATGGAGAACGGGAAGGCGAACGCGAACCGGCCCCGGCGGGAGGGTACTGAAGCATGCTTCCGCAGGAGATCGTCCGCGCCAAGCGCGATGGCCAGCTGCTCGACGCCGCCACCATCCAGGATTTCGTGCGCGGCATCACCGACGGCAGCGTGTCGGAGGCCCAGGCGGCGGCCTTCGCCATGGCCGTCTTCTTCCGCGGCATGAGCCTGGACGAACGGGTGGCGCTGACCCGCGCCATGCGCGATTCGGGCACGGTGATGGAATGGCGGTCGCTGAACCTGCCCGGCCCGGTGATCGACAAGCATTCGACCGGCGGTGTCGGCGACAAAGTCAGCCTGATCCTGGCGCCGATGCTGGCGGCCTGCGGCGGCTTCGTGCCGATGGTGTCGGGGCGCGGGTTGGGCCACACCGGCGGTACGCTCGACAAGTTCGAGAGCATCCCCGGCTATCGCGCCAAGCCCGACAACGACCTGCTGCGCCGGGTGGTGAAGCAGGTCGGCTGCGCGGTGATCGGCGCCACCGACGACATCGCCCCGGCCGACAAGCGGCTCTATGCCATTCGCGACGTGACGGCGACGGTCGAATCGCTCGACCTCATCACCGCGTCGATCCTGTCGAAGAAGCTCGCCGCCGGACTGGACGCGCTGGTGATGGACGTGAAGTTCGGCAGCGGCGCCTTCATGCAGCGCCTCCAGGATGCCGAGGCGCTGGCCGAGAGCATCGTCACCGTCTCCAAAGGCGCGGGCCTGCCGGCGGTGGCCCTGCTGACCGACATGAACGAGGTGCTGGGCCGCAGCGCCGGCAATGCGCTGGAGATGCGGGAATGCCTCGCCATCCTGCGCGGCGAACCGGCCGAACCGCGACTCTACGAGGTGACGGCGGCGCTGGCGGCGGAACTGCTGGCACTTGCCGGTCTGGCGCCGGACGCGGCGGCCGGGCGCGCCATGGCCGACCGCTCCATCGCCAGCGGCGCGGCGGCGGAGCGTTTCGCCCGCATGGTCGAAGCGCTCGGCGGGCCGGCCGACCTGCTGGAGCAGCCGGACCGCCATCTGGAACGCGCGCCCATCGTCCGCCCGGTGTTCGCCGAGCGGGCCGGCTTCGTCGGCGCGATCGACACCCGCGGCGTCGGCATGGCGGTGGTGGCGCTGGGCGGCGGCCGAACCAGGACGACCGACGCCATCGACTTCGCCGTCGGCTTCGACGAGGTGGCCGGGTTGGGCGACGCGGTGGGTCCGACGGAACGTCCGCTGGCGATCCTGCACGCCCGCACGGAGGCGCAGGCCGACGAAGCCGAACGCCGCCTGCGCGCGTCGGTCACGGTGAGGGATGCGGCACCGGAGCGTGGCCCGCTGATCGCGAAACGCTTGGGGTGAGAAGCGCTTAACCCCTTCTCCCCACTCCTTCTCCCCCCTGGGGAGAAGGTTGGGATGAGGGGGTTCGGCGGAGCCGAAGAGAGCCACGAAGCGGATCCCCCTCACCCTAACCCTCTCCCGGGGGGGAGAGGGGATCCCGGGCGTTAGCCGGAGGTTACCGCCGAAACAGGAACTCGCGGCCGACCTTCACACGGCGTTCGCCGTCATACTCGATGATGTCGGCGGTCGCGTAGGTCTCGGTCCAGCGTTCGGGCAGGTAGCTGCCGGTGCCGATCACGTCCACCGGGGCATTGGCCTCCGCCATCAGCCGGCACTTGGCCGGGCCGAAGCCGCTGCTGGCAACGATCTTCACCGCCGGGAAGCCGGCCTCGTCCAGCCGTTCGCGCACATAGTGGATCGCGGCGGCAGACACGCCGGTGCCGATCAGGTAACGCAGTTGCGTCTCGTCGCGATAGCCGCGGATGGCATGCGGCGCATGGCGCTCCAGCACGGCGTAGGAGCCGGGCGGGTCCAGCCCCTCGACGAAACGGCCGCCGGGGGTATCGAGCCGCAGCGACAGCTTGCCTTGGGCGGCCAGCTGCGGGAAGCGGCGGCAGACCTCCAGCCCGTCGGTGATCTCGCGGCCGAAATAATCGACCAGGACGGTCAGCGGCAGATCGGGGAAGGTCTCGTGGAACATCTCCGCCGCGCGCACGGTCGATCCGGCATAGCCGATCAGGGCGTGCGGCATGGTGCCCATGCCCCGTTCCTGCCCGAAGTAGAAGGCGGTGGCGTCGGTGGCGTTGCCGACGAAGCCCTTGGCGCCGACCTTGCGCTTGGCCCGGTCGGACCCGACGGAGGCGGCATAGGCCATCATCTCCGCCATCTCCGTCCCGGCGCAGTGGCGGGCGTCCATGGCGAGGAAGGCGACCTTCGGCAGGTCGGCGCACATGGTGAAGGCGTTGTAGGCGGCGACGCTGGCCGGGCCCAGCTTCTGCAGCAGGATCGTTTCGCAATCGACCAGATGGTAGAAGGAGCCGGTGATGTACATGATCGGCTCGCCGGCGCCGACCCACTTGCCCTCGGGGTAGTTCAGTTCGATCTGGAAGCTGGTGTTGCGTTCCCGCGCCACCGACTCCAGCCATTCCACCGCAAGGCGCGGGGCGCAGACCACCGGACGCCGCATGAAGATCGCATAGGTGACGGTCTTGTCGCCGAACTTGCCGACCGCCTCCTTGGTGCGGCGGAAATAGGTGTCCGTCCAGTCGGGCACCGCCGCGGAGGACGGATGGAGGGCCGTCGGCCGTCCATCGACTGACCGGCTGCCAACTGATCGGTTATCGGTGTCGCTCATACCCGTCACCCTCGCCTTCCGCCCCTGTCTATGCCCGTGTCCGCGCCTGTGTCTGCGCATGGCTTTGCAGTGCTTCGTTATGGATGGTCCGGCCACCGGACAGGGCAGCCGGCCGGTTGTGTTGGAATCCCAGCATTATACGCCCCGGTCGGTCGGGGGAAGAGGCTTCCCACCCTATCAACCCGCGGCGGATGGCTGCGTTGCGTTTTTCGGCGGGGATTCAGCGGCCGGTCTCCGGGAAAAATCTCAAATGCTTTTGAAAGCTGCCCTGCAATCCCACAGTCAATCACCGTCCATCTGTCGGCAATCAAAGAAAAAACCAGATAAAATACCTTTATTTGACCTACCACTTCCGCGCTTCTAGAGTTTTCGAACCGGTTCGGCGGCAGCAACTCAGCAGGGCGGAATGACCAAGACATCAGTCTCTGCCGAAGCCGGCCAAGGCAGCCTGCCCTCCTTCGATGGAACCGGAAACAGGATCGTCCTGGCATTGCTGGGGCTGATGCTGGCTTTCGCCGGCGCCGGGATCGGCAGTGCGCTGCTTCTGCGCCCGGCCCCCGCCCAGGGCGCCTATTCCCCTGCCCGCATCGAGGCGGCACCGGCCGTCTATGCCGCCCTGCCCACCCTGACGGTCACGCTCAACGACGGTCGCCGGCTGCAGGAACTGCGGCTGCGCGCCGTCTTGGAATTCGACCCGTCGACCCCGATGGAGACGGTCACGCCGCATCTGCCGCGCATCGCGGACGCCATCGAACGGCGCCTGCTGGAGGTCGACCCGGCCGAACTGCGTGGGGCGGAGGGGCAGGTCTATGTCAAGGACGCGCTGCGCTACGTCGCCAACAAGACCATGCGTCCGCTGAAGCTTCGGCAAGTGCTGATCCAGGACATGCTGCTGCGCTGAGGGCGCGCTTCCCAACGCCTGCCCCGACCCCATATCCTGCCCGACGACATTCGTTCGTGGGTTAAAGGTCCAGTTGCGGAAGGAGACGGCCGTGGCCGAGTTCGATTTCGACCTCTTCACCATCGGGGCGGGGTCCGGGGGCGTCGCCGCCAGCCGGCGCGCGGCGTCCTACGGCGCCAAGGTGGCGATCTGCGAGGGCAGCCGCGTCGGCGGCACCTGCGTGATCCGCGGCTGCGTGCCGAAGAAGCTGCTGGTCTACGCCGCGCAGTTCCGCGACGGCTTCGAGGATTCCTGCGGCTATGGCTGGAACTCGCACACGCCGACCTTCGACTGGGAAACGCTGATCGCGCGCAAGGACCGCGAGATCGACCGGCTGAACGGCATCTACATCAATATGCTGAAGAACTCCGGCGTCACCCTGTATGAAGGGTTCGGCCGGATCATCGACCCCCACACGGTCGAGGTGGACGGCAAGCGCTACACCGCCCGCAACATCCTGATCGCCACCGGCGGCTGGCCGACCCTGCCGCAGGTGGAAGGGATGGAGCATGCTGCGACCTCCAACGAGGCGCTGCATCTGGAAACGCTTCCCCACTCCGTCCTGATCATCGGCGGCGGCTACATCGCCGTGGAGTTCGCCAGCATTTTCCGCGGGCTGGGCGCTGAAGTGACGCTGATGATCCGCGGCGACGACCTGCTGAACGGCTTCGACGACGACATCCGCGTCGCGCTGGCGCAGGAGATGCGCAAGCGCGGCATCAACATCATCTCGCGCTGCAAGCCGGCGAAGCTGGAAAAGGGTCCCGGCGGCTATACCCTGACCGACCATATGGGCCGCGAGCATTCCGCTGGTCTGGTGATGGCCGCCACCGGTCGTCGCCCGAACACCAAGAATCTCGGCCTGGAAGAGGTCGGCATCACCCTGAACGAGGCCGGCGCGATCCCGGTGGACGAGTGGTCGCGGACCTCGGTCGACAGCATCTATGCCATCGGCGACGTCACCGACCGCATGGCGCTGACCCCCATCGCCATCGCCGAGGGCCGGGCACTGGCAGAAACGCTGTACAACGACAACCCGATGCACATCGGCTACGACAACGTGCCGACCGCGGTGTTCTCGTTGCCGCCGCTGGGCACCGTCGGCCTGACCGAGATGCAGGCCCGTGCCAAATACCCGCAGGTCGACATCTACAAGGCCGGCTTCCGCCCGATGAAGCACACCCTGTCCGGCCGCGATGAGCGGGTGCTGATGAAGCTGGTGGTGGACGGCGAAAGCCAGCGCGTGCTGGGCTGCCACATGATGGGCATGGATGCGCCGGAGATGATGCAGCCGATGGCAATCGCCATGAACTGCGGCGCCACCAAGCGCGACTTCGACCGCACCATCGCGCTGCACCCCTCCACGTCGGAGGAATTCGTGCTGATGCGCGAGAAGGCGGAGCCGGAAAAGAAGATCTGAGCGGTCAACCGTACCGAAACGCAGTGGCGGGCTATCCGCAACGGGCCATGATCGGACTCCTCCGCTCATGGCCCCGTTACATTCCAGTGTAAGGACAGGAAATCCCTGGACCTACCCCGATTGTAGTACCTACCATGGTGGTACGAACAATTTTCCCAGGGAATGACTGTGAACATGCGCGGAATTTTTGCAGCGGCTGCCTGCGTTGCGGCATTCGCCTCGATCGGTACTGCACACGCTCAGACCAAGATCGGCGTGTGGGACGTCAAGATCGACAAGGACTGCGCCATTAGCCAGGAATGGAAGACCGATTCCAAGGACACCGCCACCATCGCCCTGGCCTACACGAACAAGGGTCAGGCGATGGTGCTGATCTTCGGTGATTCCGCCTGGAAGCTGAAGGAGAAGGAAGATCTCACCGTCTCCCTGTCGGTCGATAAGAAGTGGAGCGACAAGGTTCCGGGCGCTGCCATCGACAAGACGATGGCCGTCGTCGGTATTCCGGCAACCTCCAAGGCGATCGAGGCCCTGATGAACGGCCGCGAGCTTTACATGGAGATCGACGGCAAGAGCGACGATTACGCCTACACCTATTACCTCGACGATACCCGCAAGGCGATCTCCGCTCTGGAAGCCTGCCGCGCCCAGGCGCAGTAAGCCTCTGCAGCATTCATCGGCCAAGGCGCCCACCCGGACGTGAAAACCGGGATGGGCGCCTTGCACCACAGCCGCCTTCTATACGGAAGACAGTCCTTCCTGCCGCGCTTGGGATCCATCCGGCATAGCACTCCGAAACAGGCATTCGTCCTGGAACGCTTCTAAAGATCCTCGGTTGAGGACAGGGAGCGATCCGGTCCGGACCCGGTCGCGCCGATCCGCGGCCCCTGCATAGCGGGCCATCAGACGCAGGAGGAGTCCCTCGCATGTTCATGCATAACAAAAAGCTCATGTACACGGTTCGCGTGTCGGAGCCGAACCCGGTGCTCGCTAGCCTCATGCTTGAGCAGTTCGGCGGCCCGCAGGGCGAGCTTGCCGCGGCCATGCGCTACTTCACCCAGGGTCTGGCCGACGAGGATCCGGGCCGCAAGGACATGCTGATCGACATCGCGACCGAGGAGTTGAGCCACCTGGAGGTCATCGGCTCCATCGTCGCCATGCTGACCAAGGGCGCCAAGGGCAAGCTGGCCGAAGGTGCGGAGGCGACCGCCGACCTGTACGCCAACATCACCCAGGGCAACGGCAGCCACACCCTGTCGCTGCTGTATGGCGGCGGTCCGGCGCTGGTGAATTCGGCCGGGCAGCTGTGGACCGGCGGCTACATCGACAGCATCGGCGAGCCGACGGCCGACCTGCGCTCCAACGTCGCCGCGGAAGCGCGCGCCAAGATCATTTACGAGCGCCTCATCAACGTCACCGACGATCCGGGCGTGAAGGATGCGCTGGGCTTCCTGATGACCCGCGAGATCGCCCACCAGAAGAGCTTCGAGAAGGCGCTTTACGCGATCGACAACAACTTCCCGCCGGGCAAGCTGCCGGGCAAGCCGGAATACACCGACAAGTATTACAACATGAGCCAGGGCGAAGGCGACATGCGCGGCCCCTGGAACCAGGGCGCCCAGTGGGAGTTCGTCGACGTCAAGATGGGCGACGCCCCGGTCAATGGCGGCGACGGCAACCCGACGGTCAAGCTCGCCGCGTCGGAACTGGCGGCGGTCAACGCCGTGGCCGCCCGCACCATGTCGAAGCCGGACTCCGATCCGACCACCGGCGCCGACCTGGGCGCGGGCCCGGGCGCCGGCAAGACCAAGACGACCACCGGCAGCCGCTAAGCGGCTCCGGCATCGCCGTCCCCGTCACTGGGCGGGGACGGCCGCCTCTTCTTCGCGGCGGTGCAGGCCCATCAGCCAGATCAGCAGGCACAGGGCCGGAACGGCGCCGGCCATCGACAACAGGAAGAAGCTGACCCAGTCCATCCGCTCCGCCAGCCAGCCGGAGGAGGCGCCGAACAGGTCGCCACCCAGCTTGTAAAGGCTGGACAGCAGCGCGTACTGGGTCGCGGTGTAGGCGACGTTGCACAGGCTGGACAGATAGGCGACGAAGGCCGCCGTCGCGATGCCGGCACAGACATTCTCCACCGCCACCGTCATCGCCAGGGTCGACACGTCGTTGCCGTTCCAGGCCAGCACGACATAGCCCAGGTTCGACACCATCTGCAGGATGCCGCCGATCATCAGGCCGCGCAGAACCCCGACCTTGCCCACCAGCAACCCGCCCAGCAACCCGCCGGCGATGGTCGCCCACAGCCCGAACAGCTTGCTGACGTTGGCGATCTCCACCTTGGTGAAGCCCAGGCTGATGTAGAAGGTCGAGGACATCTGCCCGGCCAGCACCTCCCCCAGCTTGTAGCTGGCGATGAAGGCCAGGATCACCACCCAGCCGCGCCGCTCCATGAATTGGGCGAAGGGCGCCACCACCGCTCCGTAAATCCAGGCGAGCACGACGGCGCTGCGGCCCGACAGATGCGGCCGGTGACCCAGCCACTCCGCGATCAGCCTTTCGCGGGCGCTGGGCGGCGGCTCCTTCGGCTCGCGGCACAGCAGGATGGTGGCCATGCCGACCAGAACCAGCGCCGCCATCACCTCGTAGGCCGTGCGCCAGCCGTGATACTGCGCGATGTAGAGCGCGCCCGCCCCCGCCGCCATCATGCCGAAGCGATAGCCCAGCACCAGCACCGCGGCACCGGCGGCCTGCTGATGCTCCTCCAGCACCTCGACCCGATAGGCATCGACGACGATGTCCTGGCTGGCCGAGCAGAAGGCGACCAGCACGGCGCACATCGCCGTCCACCACAGGTCCTGCCCCGGATCGGTGGTGCCCAGCCCCAGCAGCGCCGCGATCAGCGCCGCCTGCGCCGTCAACGCCCAGCCGCGCCGCCGCCCGAACAGCCGCGTCACCACCGGCAACCGCAACCGGTCGATCAGCGGCGCCCACAGGAACTTCAGCGCATAGGGCATGGTGACCAGCGCGAACAGCCCGATGTTGGTGCGGCTGACGCCCTGTTCGGTCAGCCAGACATTCAGCGTGGCGCCGGTCAGCGCCAGCGGCAGCCCTTCGGAGAAGCCCAGGAACAGGATCGCCAGCACGCGCGGGTCGCGGTAGACGGACAGGGCCTGCCCCCAGGAGGACAGGCGCTTTGCCCGCCAGGATGTCGCTTTCACCGGGGAGGCTCCTCTCGGGCGTGGTCGGTTGCCCCCGATGTATACTGGCCGCGGCCACGCGCCGCCAGCGGCCCATATATTTCAGGGGCGAGGCGAAGTTCCTTTCATCTGAAATCACCCACGGTGGCAGGCGACCTGTCCCGATGGCACAGCATTGCCGGCAGGCGGGCCGAAACTGTGGAAAAGTTACCGCGAGTCGCGCTATAGAGTACCCCCCACGGGTCTCGCCGCCGGTCGTTCGCCGCCCGCCCGGCCCCCGTTCCGCAATCGTCAAGGAAGAGCAGGCGCGTCATGGTCGAGCGTTGGACACCCGCCAGTTGGAGGACGAAACCGGCGAAGCAGTTGCCGACTTATCCCGACCAGTCGAAGGTCGAGGCGGTCGAACAGCGCCTGTCCTCCTATCCGCCGCTCGTCTTCGCCGGCGAGGCCCGCCGGCTGAAGGCCAAGCTGGCCGACGCCGCCGCCGGCCAGGCCTTCCTGCTTCAGGGCGGCGACTGCGCCGAGAGCTTCGCCGAGTTCCACCCCAACAACATCCGCGACACCTTCCGCGTCCTGCTGCAGATGGCCGTGGTGCTGACCTTCGGCGCCTCGATCCCGGTCATCAAGGTCGGCCGCATGGCCGGCCAGTTCGCCAAGCCGCGCTCGGCCGACATGGAGGCGATCGACGGGGTTGAGCTGCCGTCCTACCGCGGCGACATCATCAACGGCTTCGACTTCACCAGCGACGCCCGCGTTCCCGATCCGGAGCGCATGATGCAGGCCTACACCCAGGCCGCCGCGACGCTGAACCTGCTGCGCGCCTTCGCCCAGGGCGGTTACGCCGACCTGCACAAGGTCCATCAGTGGACGCTGAGCTTCGTCGAGAAGTCGCCGGCCGGCGAGCATTTCCAGGAGCTGGCCAACCGCCTGGACGAGACGCTGGCCTTCATGGCCGCCTGCGGCATCACCGCGGAGACCACGCCGCAGCTGCGCGAGACCGACTTCTTCACCAGCCACGAGGCGCTGCTGCTGCCCTTCGAGCAGGCGCTGACCCGCGTCGACAGCACCACCGGCGACTGGTACGACGTGTCGGCCCACATGCTGTGGATCGGCGACCGCACCCGCCAGCCCGACGGCGCCCATGTCGAGTTCCTGCGCGGCGTGAAGAACCCGATCGGCCTGAAGTGCGGCCCGACCACCGACCCGGACGAGCTGATCCGCCTGATCGACATCCTGAACCCGACCAACGAGGCCGGGCGCCTGACGCTGATCGTGCGCATGGGCTCCGACAAGGTGGCGGAGAAGTTCCCGCCACTGCTGCGCAAGGTCCAGCGCGAAGGCCGCACCGTGGTGTGGTCCTGCGACCCGATGCACGGCAACACGATCAAGTCGACCACCGGCTACAAGACCCGCCCCGTCGAGCGGGTGCTGGCCGAGGCGCGCGGCTTCTTCGAGGTGCATCAGGCCGAAGGCACCCATGCCGGCGGCGTGCATTTCGAGCTGACCGGCCAGGATGTGACGGAGTGCACGGGCGGCGCCCAGGCCATCACCGACCACAATCTGGCGCTGCGCTACCACACCGCCTGCGATCCGCGCCTGAACGCCAGCCAGTCGCTGGAACTGGCCTTCCTGCTGTCGGAAAAGCTGAAGGAAGGCCGCCAGACCCGCGAGGCCCAGCGCCGCGCCGCGATGGCTGCCGAATAACCAGCTGCGGAATACAAATCGGGGGGCGCTTTCGGCGCCCCCCTTTTTCATGCCCTGATTACCGTTCGATTTCCTTGTTCCAGCGCTGGTTCCAGTCGGGGCGCTTCTCGTTGATGACGTCCCAGTCCACCGTGACGGCGTTCTTCATGTAGCCCTGGAACTTGTTCATCTCGTCGGCGACGTCGGCCGGCGCCGTGACCTTGGTGTTCGACGGAATCTGCGCGCCGTACTGCAGGGCGGCGAGCTGCGCCTCCGGCCCCAGCAGATAAGCGGCGAGCTTCTGCGCGGCCTCGTTGTCCGGGTTCTTGGCGACGACGCATTCGCCGACCATCAGCACGACCGAGCCTTCCTTCGGCTGGGCATATTCGACCGGGATGCCCTTGGCCTTCAGGCTGCCGACGCCGGTCGGGGTCAGCGGGAAGATCGCCGCCTCGTTGGTCTGCACCATCTCGGCGATCTTGGCGGAGCTGGGGATGTATTCCAGCACGTTGGGGCCGATGGTCTTGCGCCAGGTGGTGAAGCCCGGATCGACGTTCGCCTCGGTGCCGCCCTTGATGCGGTTGTACATCAGAAAGGCATGCAGGCCGAAGGAACTGCTGGCGGCCGACTGGACGACGACCTTGCCCTTGTACTTGGGATCGGCCAGATCCATCCAGCTGGTCGGCGGCGCCCAGCCCTTCTCGTCGAACATCGCCTTGTTATAGGCCAGCCCGGTCATGCCCATGTTCACGCCGACGGCCATGTCGCCCTTCATGCGCGCCGACGGATAGACGTCGTTCAGCACCGGCGAGCTGTCCATCTTCTGGCACAGGCCCATGCCGATCGCGCGGTACATCAGCCCGTCGTCCAGGAAGACGACGTGCATCTGCGGATTGTCCTTCTGCGCCTGCAACTTGGCCAGGATGTCGGACGAGGTGCCGGGAACCACCACCACCTTGATGCCGGTCGCCTTCTCGAAGGCGGGGAAGACATGCTCGGTGTAGGTCTTCTCCATCGTGCCGCCGTTCATGCCGATATAGACCGTCTTGGTCTGGGCGGCGGCGGGGGTGGAGAGCGCGGCGGCCGCCGTGATGGCAACCGTGGCGAGACCGGTGAGCGACAGGGTACGCAAGCTGGGCATGCATGTCCTCCAATGGGCCAAGGGGTGAAGTCTCGGGTGAAGTCTTAAGCGGTCGGTGAAAAGCGGTCGATGCGGAAAGCCTCCAGCGGCATCGGCGTCTCGCCGCTGGTGACCAGTTCGGCCAGCGTCTGGCCGACGCCGGGTCCGATCTGGAAACCGGCGCCGGAGAAGCCGAAGGCGTGGAACAGGCCGGGCGTGGTGCGGCTGGGGCCGATGATCGGGTTGCGGTCGGGCGTATAGCCCTCCACCCCGGTCCAGCAGCGGATGACGTGGGCGTGGCGCAGCTGCGGGAACAACTCCGCCGCGTCGCGCATCAGGGTCAGCACGGCGTCGCGCTGCGGCCGGGCGCGGTCGGCGTCCAGCGCAAAGCCGCGCCCGCCGCCGACCACCATGTTGCCGCGCGGCACCTGCCGGCCATAGACGCCGCCGCCCTCCACCCCGATGTTGACGTCGAGGAAGCGGGGCAGCGGCTCCGTCACCGCCATGTTGGGGTGGAGCGATTCCAGCGGCACCGGCTCGCCGAACGCCTCCGCCACCCGCCAGGACCAGGCGCCGGCGGTGTTCAGCAGGAAGCGGGCGCGGACTTCCAGGGCATCGCCGCTCAGCAGGACGAAGCGGTCGCCGTCCTTCTCCACCCGGTCGACCGGCGTCTGCTCGCGCACCACGGCCCCCAGCGCCGCAGCGGCGCGGGCGAAGGCGGGGGAGACGAGGCGGGGGTTGGCGTGGCCATCCTCCGGACAGAGCGACCCGCCGATGGCGCGGTCGCCCAGCGCCGGCCAGCGGCGGCGGAACTCCTCGCCGACGATGATCTCCAGCCCCAGGCCGAAGCCCTGGCTGCGCTCGCGATAGGCGATCAGCGACTCAAGGTCGGGCTCGCTACGGGCCAGCTTCAGATGGCCGGAGCGGATGTATTCGGCATCGGTGCCCAGCAGCTCCGGCAGGCGGCCCCAGATGGCGTGGGCGCGCTGGGACAGCGGCAGCTGCTCCAGCGGGCGCCCCTGTCGGCGCACACCGCCGAAATTGACGCCGCTCGCCTTGGCGCCGCACCAGTCGCGCTCCAGCAAGGTCACCGACAGGCCAGCCTGCCGCAGGAACAGCGCCGCCGACCCGCCGACGATCCCGCCGCCGACAATGGCGACATCGCACTCGATCCGTTCCCGCATCACGCGACCTCCCGTCCAGACAAGCCCTCTCCCCCCCGGGGAGAGGGTTGGGTGAGGGGGACGCGTGGCGGAGCGTCTTTGGCGGTTTGGGGCGCTGCAGATATCCGACCGGCGCCTCGCGATGCATCCCCCTCACCCTGACCCTCTCCCCGCTTTCGGCGGACCTCTGGTCCGCCTGTCGCGTCAGCGCAAACTTCGTTTGCGCGTGAGCGGGGGGGAGAGGGGATGGTCGCCGCGATGGGGAGAGGCTTGATCGGGGGCTGCGCCCGCAGGCGCCCCACCCCGTCAGGACCGGTGCCGAGCGTGCGGGACAGCAGTTCCGCCGTGGTGGCGCTGCACATGCGTCCCTGACAGCGGCCCATGCCGGCGCGGGTCAGCGCCTTGGCGCGGTTCATCTCGCGGGCTTGTCCGCTGCGGGCGACCTCGCGCACGGCGCCGGCGGTCACGCCTTCGCAACGGCAGATCATCGTGTCGTCGGCGATGGCGTCGGCCCAGTCCGCCGGGAAGGGGAAGGCCGCCGACAGGCTGCGGCGGAAGGCGGCGATGCGGAAGAGCCGAACGTCCAACTCCTTCACCCGTTTGCCGTCCACCGGGCGGCCGAGATCCTCCAGCACGGCCAGCGCCGCGCGCTCTCCCGCCAGTTCCGCCGCATCGGCACCGGAAATGCCGCTGCCGTCACCGGCCAGATAGACACCGGGAACCGAGCTACGCCCTGCCCCGTCCCGCTCCGGCAGCCACGCGCGGTCGGCTTCATCAAAACGGAACCGGCAGCCGGCAAGGTCAGCCAGCTGGGTCTCCGACCGCAGTCCAAGGCCAAAGGCGACGGCGTCGCAGGGCGTGCGCCGCTCCTGCCCCTGTGCATCGCGCCAGACCAGCGCATTGACCCGTTCGGCTCCCTCCGCACGCACCGGGCGGACGCCGTTGTGGATCGGCACGCCATGGGCGCGCAGCCAGCCGACATACAGCAGCCCCTTCGCCAGCGTGGCCGCATCGCGCAGCATGCCGGCGGTGGCGCGGGCCTGGACGGCGAAGGGCGTGGTGTCGAACACCCCCGCCACCTCGACCCCGGCCTTCAGATACTGGTAGGCGACCAGATAGAGCAGCGGCCCGGTGCCGAGGAAGGCCACCCGCCGGCCGACGGCGCAGCCCTGGAACTTCAACGCCACCTGCGAGCCGCCCAGCGTGAAGACGCCGGGCAGCGTCCAGCCGGGGAAGGGCAGCACGCGGTCGGTGGCGCCCGTCGCCAGGATCAGGTGACTGAAGGGCAAGGCCTCGCTCGCCCCGTCGCACAGCAGGTCGAGCGCACCCGCCTCGCAGTTCCAAACCAGCGTGCGCGGGCGGTAGTCGACGCGGTCACGGATGGCCGCCATGGCGCGGTGGACCGCGTCGGCCTTGCCCGCTTCGAAGCCGTACAGAGCCTTCTTCGGCCGGGTGAAGCCGCCATCCGGTGGCTGGCGATAGATCTGGCCGCCCCAGCGCGCCGCCTCGTCGACCACCACCGGACGCAGTCCGGCGGCGACCAGCCGCTCCGCGGCGCGGATGCCGGCCGGGCCGGCGCCGACGATGACGGGAGGGAGAGTTTCGCTCACGACGTCCACTCCCCGCCGCTCACAAGGCGCATGCCGTCGGCGATGAAGGTGCCGCAGGCGCGCAGGCGCTCGCCCTCCTCCGTCCGCACCCAGCAATCCTGGCAGGCGCCCATCATGCAGAAGCCGGCACGCGGGCTGTCGGCAAACTCCGTCCGGCGCAGCCGCTCGCCATTGGTGAGCATGGCGGTCATGACGGTGTCGCCCTCCAGCGCCTCGACCGGGCGCCCGTCGAGGGTAAATCGGACCACGCGCCGGCCCTGTTCGGCCACACGCTGCAGCAAAGCCATGATGACTGGTCTCCGAAGAGAAAGGACGGCCGGAACGGGAACTCAGTGCTGGCCGACCAGGATGCGGTCCAACCCATAGACGCGGTCGAGCAGAAGCACGGCGACCGCGGTGATGCCGATGATCAGCGCCGAAACCGCCGCCATCATCGGGTCGATGGATTCGGTGGCGTACATGTACATCCGCACCGGCAGCGTCACCGTGGACGGCGAGGTGATGAAGATGGACATGGTCAGCTCGTCGAAGCTGTTGATGAAGGCGATCAGCCAGCCGCCGGTGACGCCGGGCAGGATCATCGGCAGGGTGACGCGGCGGAACACGGTGGCCTCGCTGGCCCCGAGCGAGAAGGCGGCCTGCTCCACGCTGCGGTCGAAGCCGGAAATCGCGGCGATCAGCAGGCGCATGACATAGGGCGTAACGATCACGATGTGCGCCGCAACCAGCCAGCCGAAGCTGCCCGTGGCGCCGACGATGGCGAACAGCCGCAGCATGGCGACGCCCAGCACCAGATGCGGGATGATCAGCGGCGACAGGAACAGCGCATTGAGGAAGCCGCGGCCGGGAAACTCCCAGCGCGTGATGGCGAGGGAGGCCGGAACCGCCAGCACCACCGCCAGCGTCGCCGACAGCACCGCCAGCCACAGGCTGTTCCAGAAGGACTGGACGAAGTCCGGGTGATGGAACACCGCGTCGAACCAGCGCAGCGAGAAGCCGTTGGTCGGCAGCGACAGCGTATTCTCGGGCGTGAAGGCGACGAGGCAGACGATCGCCAGCGGCGCCAGCATGAAGATGACGACCAGAGTGTGGAAGATCAGGGCGACGGGTCCGTTGCGGGTCATGGCGTCCTCACCCCAGCCGGCGGCGGTAATGGCCTTCCACCAGACGGTGGTAGGTCAGCATGACGATCAGGTTGGCGATCAGCAGCAATGCGGCGACCGCGGCCCCCATCGGCCAGTTCAGGTCGCTGAGATACTGGTCGTAGACCACCGTCGCGACCATCTTCAGCCGCCGCCCGCCGAGCAGGCCGGGAATGGCGAAGGCGCTGGCGCTGAGGCCGAAGACGATCAGGCTTCCCGACAGGATGCCGGGGAGGATCTGCGGCGCCACCACCCGGACGATGGCCGTGCCGCGCGAGGCGCCAAAGGACAGCGCCGCCTGCTCCACCGCCGGATCCAGCTTCTGCAGCGAGGTCCAGACCGGGATGACCATGAAGGGCAGCATGACGTGGACCAGGGCCACGATCACCGTGCCTTCGGTGTAGAGCAACCGCATGCGGCCGATGCCGAACGCCATCAGCGCGGCGTTCACCGGCCCTTCCGGCCCCAGCAGCATGCTCCAGCCGAAGGCGCGCACCACGACGGAGACCAGCAGCGGCGCCAGGATCACCAGCAGGAAGATCGAGCGCCAGGGGTTGGTCATCCGGCTGAGGATGTAGGCCTCCGGCACGCCGATTACCACGCAGATGGCGGTCGCCAGCGCCGATATCCGGAAGGTGCGCAGGAAGATTTCCAGGTAATACTCGTCGGTCAGGACCGACAGGTAATGCTCCAGCGTGAAGCCGCCGGTGCGCCCGGTCGCATAGTCGAACTGGTTGAAGGACAGCAAAGCCGTCAGGAACAGCGGAATCAGCACCAGCGCCGAGAACAGCAGGACAGCCGGCGCCGACAGGAACAGCGGCGCGGTGGGGAAACTGCGTTCAGGCGTTTCCTCGCCCGGCGAGGCCGGGGCGGCATCGGGAAGGGTTGCGCTCATCCCGTCACCTCGAGCGCCACGTCGGGCGCCTCCGCCATGGCGCCGCGATGGACGCGCACGACCGACGGCGACCAGTCCAGCCCAACGCTCGCACCCGGCTCCGCCGGGGTGGAGCCGTCATTCGGCGTCACCACCATCAGCGTGCCGAGCGGCCCGTCGATGTGATAGAGCCACTGGCTGCCCAGGAAGAAGCGGTCGGCGACACGGCCGGTCAGCAGCCCGTTCGCCGGGGCGGTCAGGTGCAGTTTCTCCGGCCGGATGCACAGCGTCACCGTCTCGCCCACCGACAGGCCGGCGGCTTCGACCGGCACGGCGATGCCGGCCAAAGACACCGTGGCGCCCGCACCGGTGGCCGTGGTCACCTTGCCCGGCAGCAGGTTGGTCTTGCCGACGAAGCGGGAGATGAACTCCGTCTCCGGATGCTCGTAGATGCGATAGGGCTGGTCGATCTGGGTGATGCGCCCGGCCTCCATCACCACGACGCGGTCGCTGATCGAGAAGGCCTCGGCCTGATCGTGGGTGACCATGACCGTGGTGGTGCCGACCTTGCGCTGAATCTCGCGCAGTTCGAACTGCATCGCCTCGCGCAGCTTGGCGTCCAGGTTCGACAGCGGCTCGTCCAGCAGCAGGACCGGCGGGCGGATGACCAGGGCGCGGGCCAGCGCCACGCGCTGGCGCTGGCCGCCCGACAGTTCGCGCGGATAGCGCTTGGCATAGGGGGACAGGTGGACCAGCGACAGCGCCTCTTCGACGCGGGGCTTGCGCTCGCCCTTGGGCACGCGCTGCATCTCCAGGCCGAAGCTGACATTGTCGAACACGGTCATATGCGGGAACAGCGCGTAGCTCTGGAACACGATGCCCAGCCCGCGGCTGTTCGCCTTGGCCCGCGTGATGTCGCGTCCGTCCAGCCGGATGGTGCCGGCCGACGGTTCCACGAAACCGGCGATCATCTGCAGGGTCGTGGTCTTGCCGCAGCCCGAGGGGCCGAGCAGAGAGACGAACTCCCCCTTTTCCACCGACAGCGAGACATCGCCGACCGCGGTCAGCGGGCCGTAACGCTTGGTGATGTTTTTCAATTCGAGGAACGACACGGGGGGAATTCTCCCTCTTGCGACAATTGGCCTCGGTCTCCGGGCCTCACCTGTTGCCCGATGGTTCCGCCGCACCCCCGGTCGCGTCAATCCGCTTTTTCCATTGGCAGAAAAGATTTTGCAAAAGCTTCCGATATGCGGAATAGATGGACCAACAAACATTCTTCGATTTTCAGGAAGAGGCTGGAAATGAGCGCCGACACCCGCAGCAAGACCGACAAGAGCACCGGTGGCGAGGGCACCGGCAATGAGGAGGCGGGCGGCAAATCCAGCCTGCAGCGCGGGTTGGCGATCCTGCGCCTGCTGGCCTCCTCCAACGAGACGGGGGCTCGGCTGACCGACATCGCGCGCGCCCTCGACCTCACCCCGCCGACCGTCCACCGACTGCTGAAGATCCTGGTGGAAGAAGGCATGGCGGAGGCGGACAAGGCGACCAAGCGCTACCGGCTGGGCATCGACCTGTTCGGTTTGGCGGCGCAGGCCGGAAACCCGAACAACCTTCGCGACATCTGCCGGCCGATCCTGCTGCGCCTGTCGGCGACCCTGCGCGACACCATCTTCCTGCTGGTGCGTAGCGGCTTCGACGCGGTGTGCCTGGACCGCAGCGAGGGGCCCTTCCCCATCCGCTCCTTCACCGGCGACATCGGCGGCCGGGTGACGCTGGGCGTCGGCCAGGGCAGCCTTGCCATCATGGCCTTCCTGCATGCGGAGGAGCGGGAGGAAGTCATCCGCTTCAACCTGCCGCGCATGCAGGGTGTCGGCATCATCGACGAGGTCTATCTGCGCACGGAGATCGCGCGGGTGCGGGAGGTGGGCTATGCCAGCCGCTCCACCGGCCTGCTGCCGGGAATGTCCGGCGTGGCGGTTCCGGTGCTGGACCGCGACGGCCATGCGGTGGCGGCACTCAGCGTCGGCACGATCAGCGAGCGGCTGAACGAGGAGCGGCTGCCGGTGGTGGTCGACATCCTGAAACGCGAATCCGCTGCGATCAGCCGCCAGTTGAACCCCTTCGACCCCGTCCTGCGCCGTCCCGCCGCAATTCTGGGAGGGGGCCCGGCATGAGGGGCGTAAAGAAGGCCGACCTGCCGACCAAGACCTGCCCGGTCTGCAACCGTCCCTTCACTTGGCGCAAGAAATGGGAGCGGGTGTGGGACGAGGTGAAATACTGCTCCGACCGCTGCCGCGGCGACGCCCGCAGGCGCGGTGAACGGCCGGAGGACGTGACGCCCCGATCCTGACCGGATCGCCAAGAAGAGTTGCCCCTTTTTCAATCACATGCCAGCATTCTGACCGGCAGGATGACCGCGCCCGTGTGACGGGCGGCGGTTCCGGCCGATGGCATTTCCGTTGCATTTGCATGCACGGCTCGCACGGGTCCATGGATTTGGGGAAGCATTCCCGGGTATTCATTCCCCGGCGGGTCGACCGCTCTGCTGCCAGCAAAATGCAGCCAACGATACTCAGCGACAAAGGGGGCTCACGATGTCGGTTCGGGGGATGGGGGATCGGGCGATGACAGTTTTGGGAATGACGCGCCGTGCGGTGCTGTGCGGCGTCGCCGCGGTGGCCTTCGCGGCGGTGGCCGGCAGCTCCCTGCCGGCATTCGCGGAAGGCAAGCTGAAGGTCGCCGGCATCTACACCGTGCCGATCGAGCAGCAGTGGGTCAGCCGCATCCATGTCGCGCTGAAGGCCGCCGCCGACCGTGGCGACATCGAGTATGTCTGGGCCGAGTCGGTCGCCAACACCGACTATGAGCGCGTGATGCGCCAGTATGCCGAGGCCGGCCAGCAGTTGGTCTTCGGCGAGGTGTTCGGCGTGGAGCGCGCCGCCCGCGCCGTCGCCAAGGACTATCCGAAGACCGCCTTCGTCATGGGCTCCAGCTTCAAGCCGCAGGAGCCCAACTTCTCGGTCTTCGACAACTACATCCAGGAGCCGGCCTACCTGTCCGGCATGGTCGCCGGCGGCATGACCAAGTCGAACGTGATCGGCATGGTCGGCGGCTATCCGATCCCCGAGGTCAACCGCCTGATGAATGCCTTCATGGAGGGCGCCAAGGAGGTCAACCCGCAGGTCAAGTTCTCGGTCAGCTTCATCGGCTCCTGGTTCGACCCGCCCAAGGCCAAGGAAGCCGCCTTCGCCATGATCGACCGCGGCGCCGACGTGATGTACGCCGAGCGCTTCGGCGTGTCGGATGCGGCCAAGGAGCGCAAGGTTCTGGCCATCGGCAACGTCATCGACACCCAGCCGCAATATCCGGAGACCGTCGTCGCCAGCGCCCTGTGGCACATGGAACCGTCGGTGGAGCGCGCCATCGCCGCGGTGAAGGCCGGCAGCTACAAGGCCGAGGATTACGGCCCCTACAGCATGATGGCGCACAAGGGCTCCAGCCTTGCGCCGCTCGGCACCTTCGAGTCGAAGGTCCCCGACGCCATCAAGGCGAAGGTCAAGGAGCGCGAGCAGCAGATCCGCGACGGCAAGTTCACCGTCAAGGTCAACGACGCCGAGCCGAAGTCGACGATGTGACGCCCGGCGTATCTGCAATGTCATCACCCGTGAAAGGCGGGCCGGAGGTCGTCCTCCGGCTCGCCGGCATTTCGAAGCGGTTTGGTCCGCTGCTCGCCAACGACGACATCTCGCTGACGCTGCGCGCCGGCGAGGTGCTGGCGCTGCTGGGCGAGAACGGGGCCGGCAAGACCACCCTGATGAACATCCTCTTCGGTCATTACGTCGCCGACGAGGGCACCATCGAGGCATTCGGCCGTCCCTTGCCGCCGGGTTCGCCCCGCGCCGCGCTGGAGGCCGGCATCGGCATGGTCCACCAGCATTTCACGCTGGCGGACAATCTGTCGGTGCTGGACAACATCGCCGTCGGCACCGAATCGCTGTGGCGCTGGCGCTCCGACCGGGGCGCCGCCCGCCGCCGCCTGCTCGACCTGTCGCAACGCTTCGGGCTGGAGGTCCGGCCGGACGCGCTGGTCGGCGACCTGTCGGTCGGCGAGCGCCAGCGGGTGGAAATTCTGAAGGCGCTCTACCGCGACGCCCGCATCCTGATCCTGGACGAGCCGACCGCGGTGCTGACGCCGCAGGAATCGGCGGGGCTGTTCGACACGCTGCGCCGGCTGACCGCCGATGGGCTCGCCGTCGTCTTCATCAGCCACAAGATGAACGAGGTCTTCGCCGCCAGCGACACCGTCGCCGTTCTGCGCGCGGGAAAGCTGGTCGCCACCCACGCCACCGCCTCCACCGACCGCGCCAAGCTGGCCGAGCTGATGGTCGGCCGCAGCGTCAAGCCGCCGGCCCCCACCCCGCTCAGCCCCGGCGAGCCGGTGCTGGAGCTGTCGGGCGTCACGGTCGCCTCCGGCCATGGCCGCCCGCTGCTGGACGGGGTGGACCTGACGGTGCGGCGCCATCAGGTGGTCGGCATCGCCGGCGTGTCCGGCAACGGCCAGACGGCGCTGGCTGAGCTGGTCAGCGGGTTGATCCGTCCGGATTCGGGCCGGCTGTCCTTGAAGGGCAGCGTGGTGGAGCATGGCGACCCCGCCGACATGGTCCGGCGCGGCGTCGCCCGCATCCCGGAGGATCGCCACAGCGCCGGTCTGGTCGGCGCCATGGCGGTGTGGGAGAACCTGATCGCCGAGCGCTATCACGATTCCGCCTTCTCCCGTTTCGGCGTGCTGCGGCGCGGGGCCGCAAGGGCCTACGCCCGCAAAGTGATCGAGGAGTTCGACGTCCGCTGCCCCGGCCCCGATGCCCGGACGCAGCTGCTGTCGGGCGGCAACATGCAGAAGCTGATCCTGGGCCGCACGCTGGCCCACGGGCCGGACCTGATCCTGGCGAGCCAGCCGACGCGCGGCCTCGACATCGGCGCGGTGTCCTACGTCCACAGCCGGCTGCTCGACGCCCGTGCCGCCGGAGCCGGCGTCCTGCTGATCTCCGAGGATCTGGACGAGATCCTGGCGCTCGCCGACTGCGTCACCGTCGCCTATCACGGGCGTCTCACCCCGCTTCTGCCGCATGACCGGGTGTCGGTCAGCCAACTCGGCCTGCTGATGGCCGGGCATTGGGACGTTTTGCGCGACATCCTGCCGGAGACAGTTAATGCGGCTTGAACCGCGCACCGATACCCCGCTCGCCCTGCGGCTGCTGGCCCCGGTGGGCGCCGTGGTCGCGGCGCTGGCGCTCTGCGCTTTGCTGGTCGCCTGGACCGGCGCCCCGGTGCTGCGCGCCTACGGCCTGCTGTTCGAGGGGGCGGTCGGTTCCCGCTTCGCCCTGACCGAGACGCTGACCCGCGCCACCCCGCTGATCCTGACCGGCCTCGCCGCCGCCGTCGCCTTTCGCGCCAAGCTGTGGAACATCGGAGCGGAGGGCCAGCTCTATATGGGCGCCCTGGCCGCCGTGGTGGTCGGCGGCGGCATGCTCGACCTGCCGGCCTGGGCGCTGATCCCCCTGGTGATGATCGCCGGCATGGCGGCAGGCGGCGTCACCCTGCTCGGTCCCGCCGTGCTGAAGGTCCGCTTCGGCGTCGACGAGGTGGTGACCACCCTGCTGCTGAATTTCGTCGTGCTTCTGCTGGTGTCGATGCTGCTGGAAGGGGCCTTGAAGGACCCGATGGGCATGGGCTGGCCGCAGTCGGCGCCGGTCGTGGAAGCGGCGGAGCTGCCCAAGCTGGTGGCGCGCACCCGGCTGCATGCCGGGTTCGCCATCGCGCTCGGCCTGTCGGTCCTGCTGTGGCTGGTCGATACCCGGACCATCTGGGGCTACGAGAACCGGGCGGTCGGCGCCAACCCGCGCGCCGCCGCCTTCGCCGGCATGCCGGTGACGCGGGTGATGCTGCGCACCGCCTTGCTGTCGGGTGGCCTCGCCGGGCTGGCCGGCGCCGCGGAGGTCTGCGGCCTGAAGGGCTACCTGACGCTCGACCTGTCGCCGGGCTTCGGCTACAGCGGCATCGTCGTCGCCATGCTGGCGCAGTTGCACCCCATCGGCGTGGTCGGGGCCGCGCTGTTCATCGCCGGCATCTTCGTCGGTGCCGACGCCATGAGCCGGGCCATGCCGGTTCCCAACTACATCGCCGACGTCCTGGTCGCCGCCAGCCTGCTGTGCATGCTGGTCGCCGGGCTGCTGGCGCGCTACCGGCTGCGGCGGGGGTAAGGGGTTATGGATTTCCTGTCGACCATCCTCGACATCCTGCTGTCCGCCGCCTTCTGGACCGCGGTGCTGCGCATCGCCACCCCCTATGTGCTGGGCACGCTGGGCGAACTCGTGTGCGAGCGGGCCGGCGTGCTGAATCTCGGCATCGAAGGCATCATGACGCTGGGCGCCATGGCCGGCTGGATGGCGGTCTACCAGGGAGCCGATCTGTGGACCGGCGTGCTGGCTGCTGCCGCCTGCGGCGCGCTGCTCGGCCTGCTGCATGCGGCGCTGGCCGTGCCGCTCGGGCTGTCGCAACATGTGACGGGCATCGGCGTGACCCTGCTCGGCACCAGCCTGTCCTATTTCGTCTACCGCCTCGTCCTGCCGCAGGCCAGCACCCCGCCGACCATCGAGCCGTTCCAGCCACTGGCCCTGCCCGGCGCCCTGGCCCAGACGCCGCTGACCTACCTCGCCTTTCTGCTCGTCGCGGTCGTCGCCTATGTCCTCTACCGCACGCCGGTCGGGCTGGCGGTGCGGATGGTCGGCGAGAATCCGGCCGCCGCCGAGGCGCAGGGGCTGAACGTCACCGCCATCCGCATCGGCGCGGTGGTGGCGGGCAGTGCGCTGATGGCGCTGGCCGGCGCCTTCCTGACCCTGTCGGCCTTCAACGCCTTCTTTTTCAACATGGTCAACGGCCGCGGCTGGATCTGCATCGCGCTGGTGGTCTTCGCCTCCTGGCGGCCGGGCAAGGCTCTGCTGGGCGCCATGCTGTTCGCGGTGTTCGATGCGCTGCAACTGCGGTTGCAGCAGGCGAGCGGCGGCGTCCTCCCCTACCAGCTGTTCCTGATGATGCCCTATCTGCTGAGCATCCTGGCGCTGGTTCTGGTGGCCCGCCGGGCCTCCTACCCGCGCGCCCTGATGATCCCGTACCGCAAAGGAGAACGCTGATGTTCGACCTGATCCTGCGCCGCGCCACCCTTCCGGATGGCCGCAGCGGCATCGACATCGGCATCCGGGGTGGCCGCATCGCCGCTGTGGAAGCCAATCTGGCTGGCGAGGCCGCCTCCGAAATCGACGCCACCGGCCGGCTGGTCACGCCGCCCTTCGTCGATTCCCATTTCCACATGGACAGCACGCTCAGCTACGGCCTGCCGCGCGTGAACCAGAGCGGCACCCTGCTGGAGGGCATCGCGCTGTGGGGCGAGCTGAAGCCGCAGCTGGTGCAGGACGCCATCGTCGAGCGGGCGCTCGCCTACTGCGACTGGGCGGTCGGGCGCGGGTTACTGGCGGTGCGCAGCCATGTCGACGTCTGCGATCCGCGCCTCCTGGCGGTCGAAGCGCTGCTGGACGTCAAGAAGCGCGTCTCCCCCTATCTCGACCTGCAGTTGGTCGCCTTCCCGCAGGACGGCGTCCTGCGCTCAGCCGGCACCGAGGAACTGCTGCGCCGCGCGCTGGACATGGGCGTCGACGTGGTCGGCGGCATCCCGCATTTCGAGCGCACCATGGCCGACGGCGCCGCGTCGGTCCGCCTGCTCTGCGAGATCGCGGCGGAGCGCGGGCTGCTGGTCGACATGCATTGCGACGAGAGCGACGACCCGCTGTCCCGCCATGTCGAGACGCTGGCCTACGAGACTCAGCGGCTGGGGCTGCACGGCCGGGTGACGGGGTCGCACCTGACTTCCATGCATTCCATGGATAATTACTATGTCTCCAAGCTGATCCCGCTGATGGCGGAGGCTCGGCTGGGAGTGATCGCCAACCCGTTGATCAACATCGTCCTCCAGGGTCGCCACGACACCTATCCCAAGCGCCGCGGCATGACCCGCGTGCCGGAGCTGATGGCCGCCGGGCTGACGGTCGCCTTCGGCCATGATTGCGTGATGGACCCCTGGTATCCGCTGGGCTCAGGCGACATGCTGGAGGTGGCGCATATGGGCCTGCATGTCGGGCAGATGACCGGCCAGGACGGCATCAAGGCCGCCTTCGACGCGGTGACGGTCAACCCGGCCCGCCTGCTGCATCTGGACGGCTACGGGTTGGAACCCGGCTGCAACGCCGATCTCGTGGTGCTCCAGGCTGGCAGTGCCGTGGAGGCGATCCGCACCCGCGCCGCCCGCCTGTTCGTCCTGCGCCGTGGCCGGATCGTCAGCCGCTGCGAGCCGGTGCAGGCGAAGCTCGACCTGCCGGGCCGGCCGCAAACGGTCGATTTCCTGCTGAACCGGGGGTGAGGCGTAGAAATAGGCCCTCTCCCGTCCCGGGAGAGGGAGGGGACCCGCGCCGAAGGCGTGGGGAGGGTGAGGGGTGATCCAAGAATCCTGAAGCGCTTGGCCCCGAAGCGCATGGCTTCGTGCCCAATCCCTCACCCTTCCCAAGCTTCGCTTGGGCCCCTTCCCTCTCCCGGGGCGGGAGAGGGAGATTTACGCCGCACTCTGTTACGCCTTCAAAAAGTCTCGCAGCGCGTCGGCCACCGTGCGCATTTCCTGTTCGGTGCCGATGGTGACGCGCAGGCAGCTCGGCAGGCCGTAGGACGGCATCTGGCGGACCAGGATGCCGCGGGCCTTCAGGAACTGGCGCGCGGCCTCGGCGTCGTCCTTGCCGGCGGGCTGGCCCTTGAAATCGACCAGGACGAAGTTGGTGACGCTGGGATGCACCGTCAGGCCCAACTCCCGCACGGTGGCGGAAAACCACTCGCGCCACTGCTCATTGTGGCGGCGGGAGCGGTCGAGGAACTCGGCGTCCTCCACCGCGGCGATGCCGGCGACATGGGCGGCGGTCGACACGTTGAAGGGACCGCGCACGCGGTTCAGCACGTCGACGATCCCGGCCGGGCCATAGCACCAGCCGATGCGCAGCGAGCCCAGCGCGAAGATCTTCGAGAAGGTGCGGGTCATCACCACGTTCGGGAACTTCTCCACCAATTCCTCCCCGGCGGTGTAGTCGTCCTTGTTCATGTATTCGGCATAAGCCGCGTCGATGACCAGGATGACGTCGGAGGGCAGGCCGGCATGCAGCCGCGCCACCTCCGATGCGGGCAGATAGGTACCTGTCGGGTTGTTCGGGTTGGCGAGGAAGACCAGACGGGTGCGCGGGGTGACGCGGGCAAGCAGGTTGTCGACGCTGGCGGTCAGCCCGTCCTCGGGCGCGGTAACCGGGGTGGCGCCCACCGACTTGGCGCCGATCGGGTACATCAGGAAGCCGTACTGCGAATACAGCACCTCGTCGCCCGGCCCGGCATAGGAGCGGATCAGCAGGCTGATGATCTCGTCGGACCCGGCGCCGCAAACGATGCGGTCGGCATCCAGGTTGAAGCGCTTGGCGATGGCGCCGCGCAGGGCCGCCGAGGCGCCGTCCGGATAGCGATGCAGGGTGGACGCCGCCGCCGTATAGGCCTCCATCGCCTTCGGGCTCGGTCCCAGCGCCCCTTCGTTGGAGGCGAGACGGATATGACCCTGATGCTCGCCGCCGACATAGGCGGCGATGTCGAGAATCCCCGGACGCGGCTGCGGGCCGTTCGGCTGGGTCATGGTCTGCTTACCTTCCGACAGAGTGGGATGGGTTGGAACAGGATGGAACAGAACCAGCGCTGGTGTTCCATCGCAGGAAATGGGGAGGCAGGATAAGGCAGGAGCCGCCCCGGCGGCTCGCCCCAAAAGCGCGCATCAGCCCAGATGCAGCGGCACGGCATAGCCGCCGACGACGTTGACCCGCACCGGGATGTCGCCCGACCGTTCCAGCAGCTTGGCGAGGCGGGGGTCGGCCTGCCCGACGAAGTCGGCGATCTCGACCAGATGGACCGACGGGCCGCCGCCGCTCATCCCGGTGGCATGGCCGGCCGGGTGCCAGGTGCAGAAACCGACCGGCGGCAGGCCGCAGGCCTCCAGCAGATCCTTCAGCCGGCCGCGGCTGAGGTCGCCGCCGATCTCGATGCTCAGCAGCGTGCGGTCGTCGCCGGTCGGCTCGTGCGGGACGGCGGCGATGGCCAGCGCGTCGCGATTCTCGCCGCGGGCATTGCCGCGCCCGCCGAAGGGCAGGCGCGCCACCACCTGCGGCCGGCCGGCGTCGGCCGACACCAGGAAGCGCCACCAGGGATCCGAATCGTCCTCGGCCGGATAGGGCACCACGGCGACGGTCGCGGTCCCTTCCGACACGGCGCGGAGCGCGGCGGCCGGAGTGTTGACGGCGGTCATCGGCACGAATCCACCGAAATGGTCGCGGGCGACGTCCCAGAATCCGCGGCGGTCCTCCGGCGCATAGACGGCGACGGCGAAGGGTCCCTGCATGCGGGTGAAGGCGGTGATCATCTCCCGCCAGATGCGCACGACGACCTGGGCGGGGAAGGAGCCGGCATGGCGGGCCATCAGGCGGCGCAGGATCGTCGCCTCCCGCGCCGGGCGCAGAATGATCGGCTGCGTGCCGTTTTCGGCCGCGCCATTGCCCTTCGCCGCCCCGATGCGTTCCACCACGGCGGCGCGGCGCATCAGCAGGTCATGGATCGCGTCGTCGATCTGGTCGATCTCGCGGCGCAAATCGTCTAGCGGGGTCCGGGCGGCGGCCATGGGTCAGAAAACCATCGAATGCAAAGCCGGTTAGTAGTAGTCCGCATGCGCCCTGAAATCAAAGAAAACATTGACACTCTTGAGGCCGGCTTCGTAGCTATACCCTCCCGTTCCGCCACAGCTCTCTGACGGTCTCCGCCAAGGCGCCGCGAGGCTGGAAATCCCGAAGGCCAGAACCGCTTTCAAGGCACGAAACGACATGTCCGCGCCCACCTCCGCGCCGCAATCTCCCCTGGTCACCCCGGCCGCCGACAGTGCGGCCCCCAATGACCAAGTCATGCCGGGCAAGCGCGTGCGTCTGGCGGTGGACCAGCCGATGCGGCTGGACAGCGGGGTGGAGATCGGCGGCTTCCAGATCGCCTACCAGACCTACGGCACGCTGAACGCCGACAAATCCAACGCCATCATGATCTGCCACGCGCTGACCGGCGACCATTTCGTGGTGGAGAAGCATCCCGTCACCGGCAAGCCCGGCTGGTGGGAAATGCTGGTCGGCCCCGGCAAGCCGGTGGACACCGACCGCTATTTCGTCATCTGCTCCAACGTGCTGGGCGGCTGCCTGGGCAGCACCGGGCCGAAGGACATCGACCCGGCCACCGGCCAGCCCTATGGCCTGTCCTTCCCGGTGGTGACCATCGGCGACATGGTGCGGGCGCAGAAGCTGCTGGTCGAGCATCTCGGCATCGACAAGCTGTTCTGCGTCGTCGGCGGCTCGATGGGCGGGATGCAGGTTCTGCAATGGGCGGTGGCCTATCCCGAATCGGTGTTCGCCGCGGTGCCCATCGCCACCGCCGCCCGCCATTCGGCGCAGAACATCGCCTTCCACGAGGTCGGGCGCCAGGCGATCATGGCCGACCCGAACTGGCGCGGCGGCAACTATCTGCTGGAAGGCACCAAGCCGGAGGCCGGTCTGGCCGTCGCCCGCATGGCCGCCCACATCACCTACCTGTCGGAAGCGGCGCTGCACCGCAAGTTCGGCCGCAACCTGCAGGACCGCAAGGCGGTCACCTACGGCTTCGACGCCGATTTCCAGGTGGAAAGCTATCTGCGCTACCAGGGGGCGGCCTTCGTCGAGCGGTTCGACGCCAACTCCTACCTCTACATCACGCGGGCGATGGATTATTTCGACCTCGCCGCCGATGCCGGGGGCACGCTGGCCAACGCCTTCCGGCCGGGGGGCAAGACGACGCCGGTGCGCTTCTGCCTTGCCAGCTTCTCCAGCGACTGGCTGTTCCCGACCTCGGAATCGCGGGCCATCGTGCATGCGCTGAACGCCGTCGCCGCCAATGTCAGCTTCGTGGAGATCGAGACCGACAAGGGCCACGACGCCTTCCTGCTGGACGAGCCGGAGTTCCATCAGGTCATCCACGGCTTCCTGGAGGGCTGCGCCGAGCATCGCGGCCTGTCCGCCCGCCGCCGCGCGCGCTGATTGGGACAGAACGACCGACCATGGTGGACATTCGCGACGACCTGAAGCTGATCGCCGAGATGGTGGAGCCGAACAGCCGCGTGCTGGACGTCGGCTGCGGCGACGGTGCCCTGCTGGACTATCTGACCCATGCCAAGAACGTCGACGGGCGCGGCATCGAACTCAGCATGGACGGCGTGCGGCAATGCGTGGCGCACGGCCTGTCGGTGATCCAGGGCGATGCCGAGACCGACCTGAAGGACTATCCCGCCGGCGCCTTCGACTACGTCATCCTGGGCCAGACCCTGCAGGCGATGCGGCAGCCGCGCGACGTGCTGCAGATGATGTGCCGCATCGGCCGCCGCGCCATCGTGTCCGTCCCGAATTTCGGCTATTGGCGGGTGCGGTTGCAGCTGATGCTGACCGGCCGCATGCCGGTGACGGAAAAGCTGGGCTACCAGTGGTGGGAAACGCCCAACATCCATTTCTGCACGCTGCGCGACTTCGTCGTGCTGACGGAAGAGATGGGCATCACCATCGAGCAGACCCGCATCATCGACCGCGCCGGCCGGGTGACCAGCCATGCCCATTCCGGCCTCGCCAACCTGCTGGGCGAACAGGGCGTCTTCCTGCTGCGCGGCAACGGCGGGTGACGGTTTTCCGGTGAGGGCGGGAACTTCCCGCCTCCTAGCCTGTTCTTGATACGTTCCTTTTTAAGAGGCACGGATCATGACCAGCAAGCACACCGACGACCGCCGGACCCATTCCGAGCACGAGAACCCGAAGACCGGCGAGGACCACTCCAACCGCGACAAGAACCCCGACGACTGGACCACCGGCGACGAGCCGATGACCGGCGCCCAGGCGTCCTACCTGAAGACGCTGAGCGAGGAAGCCGGCGAGTCCTTCGACGACGGGCTGTCCAAGGCGGAAGCGTCGAAGCGGATCGACGCACTGCAGGACAAGACCGGGCGCGGGAAGTAAGGGGGTAGGGATATGCGCACTCTCCCGCCCCGGGAGAGGGAGGGGACCCGCGAAGCGGGGAGGGTGAGGGGTGATCCAAGAATCCTGAAGCGCATGGTTCCTTGTATAACCCCTCACCCTTCCCACCGCTTTGCGGTGGGCCCCTTCCCTCTCCCGGGACGGGAGAGGGAGTCATATGCAAAACCCCGCCGGCAACCCCTGGGCATGTTCCGCTGTTAATCAGGGCGATACCGAATCCGAACGGAAGGGTCGCCCTTATGCTCCGCCCCCTGTTGCTCCTGCCGGCCGCGGCGCTGCTGCTGACCGGCACCGCCATTGCCCAGACCACACCGGCACCGGGCGCCACCGCCTCGCCGCCGCTGATGACCGCGCCGCGGCCGGACGACCAGCCGGCGACCGGAGCGATCACCTCCCCGCCGGGGGTCAGCGGCGAGGCTCCCTCTCACGAGGTGCAGAACCCCGCGCCACCGGTAACCGGTGGACAGGGCTCGTCGCCGCCGGTGGCGGCCCTGCCGCCGGCCGCGCTCAACCCCGATCAGGCGCGGGCGATGGTGGGGAATGAGTTGCGCACCAATGACGGCCAGCCGGCCGGCCGCATCCTCGACTTCACCATGGACCAGACCGGCGACCGGGTGGATCGCATCGTCGTGGCACCGAACGAGGTGCTGGGGCTGGGCGAGAAGCTGGTGGCGCTTCCGGCCGACATGCTGGGCAATGGTCCGAGCGGGCCGGTGCTGAACATCGGACAGGCGGATTTCGCCAAGGCGCCGACCTTCGCCTACGGCGACGAGCCGACGCTGACCCGGCCCGAAAGCCAGCAGCCCGACAAGCAATAGACCGGTCAGGCAACAAGCCGGTCAGGCGGCGGCCGGGCGGCGGCGGAAGATGCCGGTCAGGCAGGCGACGAGGCACAGACCGGCGCCCAGCCACAGCACCACGACGCTGCCGTCCGCCTTGCCGATGGCGGTGAAGACCAGACCGACGGTGGCGGCGCCCAGCGTCTGGCCCAGCAGGCGACCGGTCGCCTGGATGCCGCTGGCACCGCCGCTGCGCTCCTTCGGCGCGCTGCTGACGAGCACCTTGTTGTTCGGGGTCTGGAACAGGCCGAAGCCGAAGCCGGCCAGCGCCATCCGCCAGACCATATCCAACGTCGACGGATCGGGCGGCAACAGCGCCATCAGGGCAAGGCCGGTGGCGAACAGCGCCAGCCCGGCCGCCGCCAGCCGCGTCGGCTCGTAACGGTCGGCCAGCCGGCCGGAAATCGGGGCGACCAACGCCACCACCAGCGGCCAGGGCGTCATCAACAGACCAGATTCGGCCAGCGAGCGGTGCAGCACGTCCTCGAAAAAGAAGGGCATGGCGACGAACACGATGTTCTGCGACGCGAAGGAGCAGACCGAGGTCACCACCGACAGGGCGAAGACCGGCCGGCGCAGCAGATCCACCGGCAGCAAGGGGGCGGCCTGCGCCAGTTCGCGCCGCACCAGCGTCGCGCCGAGCGCCAGGGCCGCCGCCAGTTCCACCCCGACCTGCCAAATGGGCTGGCTGCCGTCCACCCCCTTGAAGCCGACGATCAGCAGGCCGAGCGTGGCGGCGTTCAGCGCCGCGCTCAGCCAGTCGAAGCGGTGCCCGGCCGGGTTGGACACCGGCATCGACCGCGCCGCCACCGCCAGCGCCGCCAGCCCCAGCGGCACATTGACCGCGAACAGCCAGGGCCAGGAGGCCACCGACAGGATCAGCGCCGCAAGGCTCGGTCCCGCCGCCGAGGACACCGCGACGATCATCGCGTTGTAGCCGACGCCGCGCCCGAGATGGGTGGAGGGGTAGATGTGGCGGACCAGCGCCAGATTGACGCTCATGATCCCGGCGCCGCCGATGCCCTGCAACACGCGGGCGGCGGTGAGAACCGGCAGGTTCGGCGACAGCGCGCAGGCGAGCGAGGCCGCGGTGAAGACCGCCAGACCAAACCAGTAGACCTTGCGGTAGCCGATGATGTCGCCCAGCGAGGCCAGCGGGAAGAGCGCGACGGTGACCGCCAGCTGATAGGCGTTGACCACCCAGATGGCACCGGCGGCATCGACCGCGAACTCGCGCTGGATCGTCGGCAGGGCGATGTTTGCGACCACCCCGTCCAGCACCGCCATGATCAGCGCGACGGTCATCGCCGCCATCGCCCAATAGCGCTGCGGGGTCGGCAGCCCGTCCGACGCCGCGACGGGCGGCTGGCGAACGGCGGATGCTGCGGAGGCGAGAGACTGGACGGGAAGATCTGGCATGGGGATCAGCATAGAGTCCGATCCACTCTGTGCGGTCGCAGCAATTTCGCATGAAAGCATTGCGACAGCCGAGCGCAGGGCTGGGTCTCTATCCAACCGGAACCCCTCCCCCGCCCTCCTGTTGGAAGAAAACGCGAGCCAACAGCAAGGAGCGCCACCATGACCAAGCACATCCCGCCCGTCCCGCCCGAGGGCCGCAGCGACAAGGGTCCCGGCGAACCGGCGACCAGCGCGACCCCCGACGACGGCGTCAGCAACCGCGGCGCCCCGAACACCAAGGAACAGGGCCAGCAGGGCAACACCCGGCAGAACACCACCCACCAGGGCTATCAGCAGGATCGGTGAGGCATGAGCAAGCATAGTGACGCGACCGACCGCCACCATGGCGGCCCCGGCAGCAGCCAGCAGAACGCCGACAAGCCGGCGGCCAGTCCGGAAAAGCACCCGCATCCGGGCGAACCCACCAACACCCGCCACTCCGGCAGCTCCAGCGGCGGCGGCGAACGCGACCTCCACCACACGCACGACCCGAAGACGAAGCGGTAGGGGCGTTGTAGCGCCCTCTCCCGTCCCTCCCTTCCAACCCCGGGATCTCCCCCTCTCCCCCCCGGGGAGAGGGTCGGGGTGAGGGGGATGCATGGGGTGGAGTCACTCGGAGACGGAAGTGCGCGGCTTTTGAAAATCCTCGCCGCGCTCCCCCCTCACCCTAACCCTCTCCCCGGGGGGGAGAGGGGACAACGTGCGTGGGAGAGTTCACTTCACGACGCCAAATCCTTCAAGATCGGGCAGTCCGGGCGGTGGTCGCCGTGGCAGGCGTCGGCAAGCTCGTGCAGGGTGTCGCGCATCGCCTGCAACTCGGAGATCTTCGCCTCCAGCTCGTCGATGTGCTGCATGGCGATCCGCTTCACCTCCGAACTGCAGCGGGAGCGGTCCTGCCACAGCCCGACCAGCTTCTGGATCCGTTCGATCCCGAAGCCCAGCGTCCGCGCCCGCTTGACGAAGCGCAGCACATTCACGTCGCGGTCGCTGTAGACGCGATAGCCCGACGCCGTCCGCCCGGCCTCCGGAATCAAACCGATGGATTCGTAATAGCGGATCAGCTTGGCGTTGACGCCCGACGCCTTGGCGGCGTCGCCGATGGTCATGCCGTCCTTCATCATGCGTCTCCGTTCTTCGGCGGAGCCCAGCCGCGCAGGGTCAGGGCGTTCACCACCACGCTGACCGAACTGAGCGCCATCGCCGCTCCCGCCAGCACCGGGCTGAGATTGCCCGACGCCGCCAGCGGAATGCCGACCACGTTGTAGGCGAAGGCCCAGAACAGCCCCTGCCGGATCTTCGAATAGGTCCGGCGCGACACGTCGATGGACCCGGCGACCAGACGCGGATCGCCGCGCATCAGGGTGACGCCGGCGCTGTGCATCGCCACGTCGGTGCCGGTCGCCATGGCGATGCCGACATCGGCGGCGGCCAGCGCCGGTGCGTCGTTGATGCCGTCGCCGACCATGCCGACGACCTTGCCCTCCCCCTTCAGCGTCGCGACGACGGCAGCCTTGTCGCCGGGCAGCACCTCGGCGAACACCCGCTCGATGCCCAGCGCTGCGGCGACGGAGCGGGCGGCGCCCTGGCCGTCACCGGTCACCATCACCGGCTCCACCCCCTGCGCCTTCAACGAGGCGACGGCGGTGATCGCGCTGTCCTTCACCGTATCGCCGAAGGCGACGAGTCCGAGCAGATGCGGCGTCTCCCCGAGTTCGATCAGCCAGGACAGGGTGCGGCCGGTCGCCGCCAGCGCCTCGGCCGGTTCGGCCAGCGGACCCGGCTGCAGGCCGGCCTCTTCCACCGCACGGGCGTTGCCGAGTTGCAGGCGGCGCCCCGCCACCGTGCCGGAAACGCCACGGCCGGCCAGAGCACGGAAGTCCGTGACCGCCTCCGCCGCCATGCCCGCCGCCTTGGCGCGGTCGCGCAGCGCATGGGCGAGCGGATGCTCGCTGCCGGCCTGGAGCGCGGCGGCGAGGCGGAGCAGGGTCTCGCCATCGGTATCCTCGGCGGGGATCAGGTCGGTGACGCGGGGCTTGCCCTCCGTCAGCGTGCCGGTCTTGTCGAAGGCGACGGCGGTCAGGGCATGGGCGCGCTCCAGCGCCTCGGCGTCCTTGATGAGGATGCCGTGGCGGGCGGCGACGCCGGTGCCGACCATGATGGCGGTCGGCGTCGCCAGACCCAACGCACAGGGGCAGGCGATGACCAGAACCGAAACGGCGGCGACGATGGCCACCTCCAGGTCGCCGCCGACGATCCACCAGCCGATGAGCGTCAGCGCCGCCACCGCCAGCACCGCCGGGACGAAGACCGCGCTGACCCGGTCGACCAGCCGCTGGATCGGCGCCTTCGACGCCTGGGCGCCCTCCACCATGCGGACGATCTGCGCCAGCATGGTTTCGGTGCCGACTGCCGTGGTCTCCACCACCAGCAGGCCGTCGCCGTTGATCGAACCGCCGGTGACGCGGGCGCCCGGCTCCTTGTCCACCGGCAGGCTCTCGCCGGTCAGCATCGATTCGTCGACGCCGCCGCTGCCCTCGACCACCCGGCCGTCGACCGGCACCCGCTCGCCGGGGCGGACCACCACATGGTCGCCGACATGGACACGCTCCACCGGCACCTCGGTCTCCACCCCGTCGCGGCGCAGGCGGGCGGTGGCCGGGCGCAAATCCATCAGCGCGCGGATCGCCGCCGCGGTCTGGCCCTTGGCCCGCGCCTCCAGCCATTTGCCGAACAGCACGAAGGTGATGAGGACCGAGGAGGCTTCGAAATAGAGGTGCGGCTCGTGCCCGTCATGCGCGGTCAGCATCAGGTAGAGGCTGAGCCCCCAGGCCGCCGAGGTGCCGAGCGCCACCAGCAAATCCATGTTGCCGGCCCCTGCCCGCACCGCGTTCCAGCCGGCGCGGTAGAAGCGGGCGCCGAGCCAGAACTGCACGATGCTGGCGAGGATCAGCTGGACCCAGCCCGGCAGCATCCAGTCCGCCCCGAACAGGTCGCCGACCATGCCGGCCAGCAGCGGCAGCGACAGAGCCGCGGCGATCAATACATGGTGCAGCTCGCGCCGGCTGCGGTCGGCCCGCGCCTCCTCCTCCGCCTGTTCGCCGCCCTGGCCGACGGGAGCGGCGCCATAGCCGACCTTCTCCACCGCCGCGATCAGATCGGCAGTGTCGACGCTGCCGGCGAAGGCGACGACATGGGCGCGCTCGGTCGCCAGATTGACCGAAGCCGACTCCACGCCCGGAAGCCGGCTCAGCGCCTTCTCCACCCGGCCGGAACAGGAGGCGCAGGTCATGCCGGTGACCGACAGGTCGAACTCCCGCTTCTCGGCATGGTAGCCGGCGGCCTCGACCGCGTCCGCCGCGGCCTTGACGTCCAGCGGACCGGCGAAGGTCAGGCGCGCCCGCTCCGTCGCCAGATTGACCGAGACGGCGGTGACGCCCGGCACCCGGCCCAGCGCCTTCTCCACCCGGCGGACGCAGGAGGCGCAGGTCATGCCCGATACGCCGAGGTCGAGTTCGGCCGGGGCACCGACGGGGGCCGTCGTTGGGCTGATGCTGTGCTGGGTCGTGGTCATGCCGGTTCTCCTTCGATTCCGCTCGGCATGGAGTGATATGGGGCTTCCAGTCATTGGAAGGTCAAGGGCCCAATCGACGCATAGTCGTGCCCCATGAACAAAACAGCCGACGGGGCGTTCGTGTCCTGACCGTCAGCCACCAGCAGAAAGGGACCGCCCCCTTGACCCGCCTGACCATCGCCGAGGCGCAGAGCCGCGTTTCCCATATGCTGACCCATGACGTGGTCGAAGATCTGCGTGCCGTGGAGTATGAGACGCCGCCGCTGGCCGATGCCCCGTCCGCCACGCCATTGGCCGAATTGCGGCGGGCGGAGGTCAGCTTCAGCCACGCCCCCGGCTCGCCCGACTGCCTGTACCGCATCGGCGCCTTCGGCGATTCGCTGCTGATGCGGCTTCAGCTGAATGTCTGGCGGTTCGTCGCCATCTATCAGGTGCCGGTGAAGGACCCGATCGACAGCAACACCATCGCCCCGCATTTCGAACGCTGGGCCATCGGCGCCGGCCATGCCGGCTGGACCATCGGCTGGCGCGACGGCGTCGATCCCTGGGACCATGACCTGCGGGTGGTGGAGACCTATTGCTATGCCATGCTGCCGGAAGGCTTCCTGGACGAACCGCTGACCCAGCTCTATTGGCGCACGGACCTGCTGCAGATGACCCGCGCCTTCATGCTGGAAGCGCGCCGGATGGGCATCCGGCTGTCAGCGCCCGACACGGTGTAGCGGAGGTTTCGCTTGGCGCGGTGGGGGCGGCTGTGCTCAATCGGTGGGCAGACGTTCTCAGCAGAGCCCGACCATGCCGCCGCTTCCCATTCCGATGCCGACCGACCTCTCCGCCCTACTGACGGTGATGGATTTCATCGGCGTGTTCGTCTTCGGGCTCAGCGGCGGCACGCTGGCGGTGCGCAAGCGGCTGGACCTGTTCGGGGTGATGGTGCTGTCGCTGGCGGCGGCGCTGGCGGGCGGCGTGGTCCGCGACCTGCTGATCGGCGCGCTGCCGCCGGCCAGCCTACAGGACGACCGCTATCTGATGGTGGCGCTCGCCGCCGGGATGGCCGCCTTCCTGTTCCACGGCCCGATCAACCGGCTGGGCAAGCCGGTGATGGTGCTGGATGCCGCCGGGCTCGGGCTGTTCACCGTCGCCGGCTGCGGCAAGGCGCTGGCCTATGGCCTCAGCCCGCTGCCGGCCGCCCTCTTGGGCGTGATGACCGCCTGCGGCGGCGGGGCGGTGCGCGACCTGCTGGTCGCCGAGGTGCCGCGGGTGCTGCGCGAGGAGATCTATGCCATGGCCTCGCTGCTGGGGGCCGCGGTGGTGATCGCCGGCAATCGTCTGGATCTGCCGCCGGTGCCGGTCGCGGTGGCCGGCGCGCTCGCCGTGTTCGTGCTGCGCGTCGTCAGCGTTCTGCGCAACTGGAGCGCGCCGCGGGCGCCGGGGAGTTGAGGGGCCCTCTTCCCCCGGATCGCCCGCTCTCCCCCGGGGAGAGGGAGGGGACCCGCCGCAAAGCGGTGGGGAGGGTGAGGGGGATGCGTGGCGGGACTTTTGGGAAGGCACGCGATGCATCCCCCCCCCCCCCACCCCCCCC